>NZ_JBIPJE010000048.1:0-1712 GCF_044005875.1 Pseudoalteromonas sp. XMcav1-K
ATACAAACCATTTTGGGTTGTATGGTTAAGTGACTAAGCGTATACGGTGGATGCCTTGGCAGTTGGAGGCGATGAAGGACGTATTAACTTGCGATAAGCCTAGTCAAGCTAGTAAAAAGCGCTTGAGACTAGGATTTCCGAATGGGGAAACCCACCACTTAGTGGTATCACTTACTGAATACATAGGTAAGTGAGGCGAACCGGGAGAACTGAAACATCTAAGTACCCCGAGGAAAAGAAATCAACCGAGATTCCGAAAGTAGCGGCGAGCGAAATCGGATTAGCCCTTAAGCTGTAATGTAGTTAGTGGAACATTCTGGAAAGTTTGACGATACAGGGTGATAGTCCCGTACACGAAAACTTATTTACAGTGAAATCGAGTAGGTCGGAGCACGTGAAACTTTGACTGAATATGGGGGGACCATCCTCCAAGGCTAAATACTCCCAACTGACCGATAGTGAACCAGTACCGTGAGGGAAAGGCGAAAAGAACCCCTGTGAGGGGAGTGAAATAGAACCTGAAACCGTATACGTACAAGCAGTAGGAGCAGATTCGTTCTGTGACTGCGTACCTTTTGTATAATGGGTCAGCGACTTATATTCAGTAGCGAGGTTAACCATTTAGGGGAGCCGTAGTGAAAGCGAGCGTTAACTGCGCGTTTAGTTGCTGGGTATAGACCCGAAACCCGGTGATCTAGCCATGGGCAGGTTGAAGGTCAGGTAACACTGACTGGAGGACCGAACCGACTATCGTTGAAAAGCTAGCGGATGACCTGTGGCTAGGAGTGAAAGGCTAATCAAACCGGGAGATAGCTGGTTCTCCCCGAAATCTATTTAGGTAGAGCCTCGGACGAATACTATTGGGGGTAGAGCACTGTTAAGGCTAGGGGGTCATCCCGACTTACCAACCCTTTGCAAACTCCGAATACCAATAAGTAATATCCGGGAGACACACGGCGGGTGCTAACGTCCGTCGTGGAGAGGGAAACAACCCAGACCGCCAGCTAAGGTCCCAAAGTGTATGTTAAGTGGGAAACGATGTGGAAAGGCCCAGACAGCCAGGAGGTTGGCTTAGAAGCAGCCATCCTTTAAAGAAAGCGTAATAGCTCACTGGTCGAGTCGGTCTGCGCGGAAGATGTAACGGGGCTAAACATACCACCGAAGCTGCGGCTGCGAATTTATTCGCGGGGTAGGGGAGCGTTCTGTAAGCTGTTGAAGGTGTACCGGGAGGTATGCTGGAGGTATCAGAAGTGCGAATGCTGACATGAGTAACGATAAAGCGGGTGAAAAACCCGCTCGCCGGAAGACCAAGGGTTCCTATCCCATGCTAATCAGGGTAGGGTGAGTCGACCCCTAAGGCGAGGCCGAAAGGCGTAGTCGATGGGAAACGGGTTAATATTCCCGTACTTGGAATAATTGCGATGGGGGGACGGAGCAGGCTAAACAAGCATGGCGTTGGTTGTCCATGTGAAAGTATGTAGGCTGGAAACTTAGGCAAATCCGGGTTTCTAAGGCTGAGATACGAGACGACACACTAAGGTGTGGAAGTTGTTGATGCCATACTTCCAGGAAAAGCCTCTAAGCTTCAGATTATTTCGAATCGTACCCCAAACCGACACAGGTGGTCAGGTAGAGAATACTAAGGCGCTTGAGAGAACTCGGGTGAAGGAACTAGGCAAAATTGTACCGTAACTTCGGGAGAAGGTACGCTC
>NZ_JBIPJE010000049.1:0-67761 GCF_044005875.1 Pseudoalteromonas sp. XMcav1-K
AAGTGTACAAACGGGAAGTTCATATCAACTGGCAGTGTTGGCGCCATTTTTACTACACCCACTAACATCAGTGGTGCTACTTCACCTGCTGCACGTGCAACCGCAAGAATTAAGCCTGTCATAATTGCAGGGCTTGCCATTGGTACAATAATACGCCAAATAGTTTCAGCTTTGGTGGCACCAAGTGCTAACGAACCTTGACGAACTGAACTTGGAATACGTGATAAACCCTCTTCCGTTGATACAATTACAACCGGTAAAGTTAAAATTGCTAATGTCAGTGCTGACCAAATTACACCTGGCGTACCAAACGTTGGGCCTGGTAATGCTTCAGGGTAGAATAATTGGTCAATGCTACCACCTAGCATGTAAACAAAGAAACCTAAGCCAAATACACCGTAAACAATCGATGGTACACCGGCAAGGTTGATTACCGCGATACGAATCATTTTAGTAATTGAATTTTTCGCTGCATATTCGTGTAAGTAAATCGCGGCGATTACACCAAACGGCGTTACGATTACCGCCATTAACATAACCATAAATACGGTACCGAAAATCGCAGGGAATACCCCGCCTTCGGTGTTCGCTTCACGTGGGTCATCGCTAACAAACTTACCGATTTGCTTGAAGTAATGACCTAATTTAGCCATTAAACCCATATCGTTTGGTAGTGTTACGTCTAGCACTTGGTAAAGTGGAATCGTTACTAACTCACCACGCATATCTTTTACAATAACTTGGTCACGCTTTGCCGCATCACGAAACTTAAATAGCTCTTTTTCAAGCACCAAGTATTGCTCACGATAGTCTTTACGCTGAGCCTCAAACTCCGCGACTTTTTCGTGTGTTAATTCGCCTTTAAGGTCGAGCGCTTTTTCTTTTAAACGCAAACGTTCTAGGTCGTAGTTAATATGACCAATGGGGCCGTTTTGCAAATCAAGTGCTGACTCATTAAGTTCAACTGCGCGCTCTACAAGTTGCTCTAGCTCAATTAACTTTTGCGCTTCAGCGACAACTTTACCGTCTTTGATCACACTTTCAATGTAACCGTAAAAGTTACCGTTTTTACTACGCTCAAATACCGCTAATTGGCTCGGGGTAGATTGCTCAATAATATCCGTTGCTAAAATCCAACGGAAATCTAGGTCTACGTATTCACGGTTACCAGTTTTAATCAGTAAACGCTCTACTTCTTCACCCGTAAAACCGTGTAAATCAACATTCGCCGCTTTTAAGCGCTCAACAGGCACCATTTCACGGTCGTAAATTTCACCGATAACGGTTTCTTTAACGTCGCCACGGTGCATTTCAAATTGCGTTACTTCTGACGGCCAAAAGAACCCTAAACCACGACCTGCAATCATTGCCAGTAGGCCAATAACCGAGATTAAGCTGATACTTACTGCACCACCTGTCATCCAGATCCAAGGTGAGCCAGATTTAAACCACTGCTTCATTTATTAAATCTCCTAACCTTACAGTGAACTATACTTTTCACGTAAACGCTGACGAACAAATTCAGCAATCGTGTTAAAGATAAAGGTGAATATAAACAGTACAAACGCTGCTAAGAATAAGATGCGGTAGTGCGTGCTGCCTACTTCTGATTCTGGCATTTCTACCGCAATGTTTGCTGCAAGCGTACGCATACCTTGGAAAATACTCCAATCCATAATCGGCGTATTACCTGTTGCCATCAATACAATCATGGTTTCACCAACCGCACGACCTAAACCCATCATCACTGCCGAGAAAATACCTGGGCTTGCTGTTAGTAATACAACGCGAACAAGCGTTTGCCACTGCGTTGCACCAAGTGCAAGCGAGCCATTCGATAAGTGCTTAGGTACACTAAATACCGCATCTTCAGCAATTGAGAAAATTGTTGGAATAACCGCAAAGCCCATTGCAATACCCACAACTAACGAGTTACGTTGGTCAAAATCAATGCCTAACTCGTTAGTAATATAACGACGTACATCACCATCAAATACCCAAAGCTCTACCGCAGGACTCAGTGCAAACGAGATATAACCTGCTAGTAATACCACTGGAATGAGTAAGATAGAGTGGCTACCGTCTGGCACTTTGTGGCGAATCGATTCTGGTAAATTTTGCCAAAAGAATGCTGTGAGTATTATCGCCAATGGCGTTAATACTAAAATCAGCATAATTGCAGGTAAGTGAGATTCAATCAGAGGTGCTAACCAAAGACCCGCTAAGAAACCTAAAATTACGGTTGGTAATGCTTCCATAATTTCAACCGTTGGCTTAACGATTCGACGCTGTTCAGGCGACATAAAATAGGCTGTATAGATAGCAGCAGAAAGCGCAATCGGTACCGCAAATAGCATCGCATACATTGCCGCTTTAATTGTACCGAATGAGATTGGTACTAACGATAACTTAGCTTCGAAATCATCACTTGCCGATGTAGACTGCCAAATGTAAGCAGGTTCAGGGTAACCTTCGTACCATACTTCTTGCCACAATGCTGACCAAGATACTTCAGGATGCTCATTTTCAATATCAACAACAATTAGTTGATTGCCCGCCAGCATTAATGCTGCGTTTGAGCGTGGTGACACCGCAAAGAAATCAATTCCCGCGTCTGCTACCTTACCCGACCACAGCTTGTTTTCACTGGTAGTGTAATAAAGCGATAAATCACCTTGGTTATTAGTGCTAAAGAATGTACGGCGATAGAATTCACTGTAAAGCCCTGAAATTTCTTTATCACCACTTGCAAAAGCACGGATTTTGGCGAACTTACGACCCGAATCACCATTAATTTCAAACCACTGTGAAATTTCACCATTGTCGTTAACTAACATTAATGAGTTAGCACCTGACAATAATTGCATTTTAACTAGGTTGGCATTCTCTTGATTCGCGGCAAGCACTTGAATACGCGTAATATCTTCAATATCGCGCGTATTGTAAATGTAAATCTTATTAGCCACTCGCACAAATGCACGACTAAAGTCCGGTGAGATTAATAATTCATCCACTTTGCCTTCAACAGCAATCTCCGCGGTTTCACTTGACCATTCCATTTCACCAGAGAACATATTTTCTTCCGCTGCAAGCATGCTAAACAGCAGACGTTGATCACCGGTTAATGCGAGTACACCAAGTTGATTATCATCAGCAACATAGCTGAACGCGAATTTACGAATTGATGCACCTTCGTCATCAATCATCACTTCACTTTCACCGAGTGGATACGCAATACTTGGCTTAATGGTACGGCCATTGTTGGCAAATCCTACTTCAAATTTCGGGTTCACAACTTTAATTGCGCCATTGTCAAGACCATAAGCATACATAGCCTGATGCGGCACAGTGCGTGCAAAGCTGGTTACCGGTGCATCAAATTCCACATTAAAGCTTGTTAGCTTAGTGCCAAATTTCTCACCTTTAATGGTGTAGTAACTTAGCTCGCCAGTTGGTGTGAACAAGTAAGCGATTTCACCTTGCTCTTCCATACCTGCCGCAACGTACTCTTGCGTTTCAGGTAAAGCGAATTGATTTCTCACTTCAACATGTGATGAAGCGAAAATCGGCTGTACTACATACAACAGATAAAAGAAGATCAACAATAAGGCAACCAGTACTAATGTACCGCCTGCCGTAATACTGTATTTGGCGACTTTATCTTTGATCAGTCTGTTTCTATTAGTATTGAATTCAACACTTGGCGGATTGGAACTCATCCATTGGCCCTTACAAATAGAATTAGGATTTAGTTGGCGTGCATTATATTTTGTCAAGATGACAGAAATGTTACAGAGAATGAAATATTTCGTTTTTATGACCGAAAAGTTACACCGATTATTTAACAAAATTTGACAAAATAAATTGGACAAAAGGCAGTCAATCATCAATACTTAAACAGCTCTACACCTCCATTTAATCCTTTGAATTAGCTAACAATTATTTCTTAATTTGTGTAGAGAGGGTTGCGCTAATTAGATAACGAGACAAGTATATGAAGCAGTTAGTATTAACAATTATTGGTCCTGACCGCTCAGGTCTAGTAGATGAACTATCCTCAGCGGTTTTAGCTAACCATGGCAATTGGTTAGCCAGTAACTTAAGCCACCTTTGCGGCCACTTTGCCGGAATTTTACAGTTAGAAGTACCTGAAGAACATTTGTCGGCACTCGAGGGCGCAATTCACGCCATTCCCGATCTCGAAGTAAAAATTGAAGCAGGGCAAGAACAAGTAACCGACGCAAGCCAACAGCTTAACTTTGTTATTACCAGCAATGACAGACCAGGTATAGTGCAAGAGCTTTCTAGTGTGTTACGTCATAAAGGTGCCTCAATTATTCACTTTAACTCAAAGCAACAAAGCGCGCCTAATTGGGGTGTACCTCTGTTTAACGCAGAAGCTCGGGTAGAGTTACCTGCAGGTTTAAGTAAAGATGATGTGATTGAAGCGCTCGAGTCTATTACGTCTGACTTGATTGTGGATATTGAAACCGAGGCTTAGGGTTTACGATTATCTCATCCGAGTTCAGGTTAAATAAAAACGTAAAAAAGGGAGCAAATGCTCCCTTTTTCATAAAAAATTCACAACGCTAAATTATAAATATTTCGCTAAATACTTTTTAAATATTGGATCTTTACCAGCCAACTCTCGCTGCTCCGCTAAAATATCATGCAATATTTGATTTGATGTAAGCGGATTTGCTAATACAACGCGAAATACTACTGTCGGTAAATTATCGTACTGATATGGCGTTAAACGTGTACGCGATACAAATGAGCGCCCTGCTTCACGCTGACGTTTTTGCATGCTCGCAGTAAAACGATTAAGTGCTGCGTAAATATCTAACTTAGTTTGTTCATCTGCCGTTTTAAGTACTTCTTTAATTTTTTCTGGTACATAGCGATATGTTAACAAGCAAAGTTCTGGTTCAGTAACCAGTTCAAAGTCATCTGTTTGCTTAATAAGTTCAGCAAAATAGCGCGCTTTTTCAAGGCTTTTATCAATTAACATTTCATAGCCTTTGCGACCAATAATTGATAAACACGCATGCACTAACATCGCCATACCTGGGCGGCTACCCTCAAGGGTGTGTGAGCCTAAATCTTTCGAGCCTTTACGTAAGATATATTCAGCATGATGTTCTACCACATTGACCGTATCTGGTTCTTTGAAAAGCACAATACCTGCACCCATTGGCACATACATTTGCTTATGTGCGTCAATGGTAATTGAATCGGCACGTTCGCAACCAGCTAATAACCCACGCGCATTATTAGATAGCATGGTTGCACCGCCCCAAGCAGCATCAATATGAAAATGACAATTGATTTCCTCAGCTAGGTCTGCCATTTCATTAAGCGGGTCAATATTGCCGGTTTCAGTTGTGCCTGCAACACCAACAATTGCCATCACTTTAATGCCTTTTTCTGCTAATTCGTTAGCCTTTTCACGCATTTTAGCAACATCAACACGGTTATTATGATCTGTTTCGATAGATACAATATTACTGCGACCGATGCCTAACACATCAGCAGCTTTACCAAGTGAGTAGTGACCACGCTCTGACACTAAAATAGCCAAGCCTTTGTAGCCATAATGCATCATAGCCGCAACTAACCCATCGCTATTTATACCATTAAAATCGCCATCTGGTTTAAGCAGCTTATTGCGCGCAACCCAAAGTGCTGAAATATTGGCAACCGTGCCGCCTGAACAAAATGCACCTAAGGCATTTTTGGCGTTGTGCATCCACTTACGGTAAAAGGCATCATCTTTGCCGTAAACCATGTGGTGCATCATACCCAAGACTTGACGTTCTAATGGTGTAAATGCTTTAGATGTTTCAATTTTTACCAGATTTTGGTTTAACCCCACCATCAACTTTGACAGAGGTAAAACAAAATGCGGTAAGGCCGAAGTCATATGACCAATAAAGCTCGGCGCTGACGTGTGTACTGAATGTGCCACCAGCTTTTCCATTAACTCTTGGGCGTGTTCAGATACAAAACGAGGTTCTTCAGGGATATTTGCAGCTTGGAAATCTTTTTCAATTTCATGCAAAGGTTTTTCAACCGCTGCAATATTTTCGTTAAGAAAGCCTGCTAAGTTACTAGATATTTCTTGCTCAATTTTAGCCAAAGTCGAGCCCGGCGCCTCTGGCACCGTAAAAATTCGCATTAAGCTTTCTTCAGACGCTATTGCTGGGCGCACTGCTTGACGTGTTTCATCAACCATACTACTCACTTTACCCAAAAAGTGTTCAAACATATTCATAAAAAAAGGCTGTCAACTCTACTTCAATTACAAGAAAAAGTCTCGCAATTTGCACAATATCTCCATCTACTGCTGTAAAAAACACACTAAATTGACTATTATAAGGTGTTTCAAAACAACATAACCCTTTGCTTGCTATACAGTAAAGCAGTATTTTTCAATTGCGGCAAAAATTAGTTTTTGGCAAGGATGCGCATGTATTATTCAAATCAAGGAATTCGTTGGCTTTTTTTTGCGGGTGTACTGTTTTTAGCAAGCCTTGGCGGCTATGTTTATTACGTTTATTCACACACCTACAACGACATTTTAAAAGATGTTGACGCTAAACTCTTAAACGCAGCACAAAGTGTTAAATTTATCCTCGGTGACGAATACCACGACAATATTACCGACCCCGACCACATTGATGAAAAAAGCTACCTATTAAAAAGCAAACAACTCTCTGAGTTTGCCAGCAAGCTCGAACTCGAATACGTATACGCGATGATAAAAGAAGGCGATCAAGTTTACTTCTCTGCATCTAGTTATACTAACGAGGATATTAAAAACAATAAGCTTACTTACTTTTATGACCTTTACCCTGAAGCGACACAATTAAACGTTAAAGCGTTTTATTCAACAGAGCCTTTATTCGAGCATTCAGAAGATCAGTGGGGCCATTTCCGCACCATATTTTTACCGTTTCAAGCAAAAGACGGGCGCACCTATTTAACTGGCGCCGACATCACCATTAAAGATTTAAATGAACAGCTTGCAGCAAGTGTTACCCAAGCGGTAATCACCGCAAGTTTCTTTTTCTTTATCGCAACTTTAGTGGGCAGCGCTTACATTTATCTACTAAAACAAAACTTAACCCGCGATCCCGTTACGGGCTACGCAAACCACATTGCGCTAGAAAGAAAACTGCAAAGCCATTCACCACTGCACATGCAATTGGCCATAGTATTAATTAGTAATCTTGAAGATATTAACGGTTTTTACGGCTCCCACATTGGTGATGAAGTAATGCAAAAACTGCTGGCACGTTTAAATAAGTTAAAAAGCACAGAATGTCACCTGTATCGCTTATCAAGCAATAAAATAGCATTGCTATCGCCCAACTTAGACAGCAATGCCTGTTTAAAACTTGTCGAAAATCTAAATAAAAATGCGCCGTTATTATATGACCCATTTATCTACGTGACCTTATGTGCCGGTATTGCCACTGGCAATAAAACACTGTTAATTGAAAATGCACGTATTGCGGTTGAACAAGCTAAGCGTAGTCGTGAGCTTGTGGTGTTTTACTCCGATGCAATGAACATCATTAAAAATCAATATCAGCACAACTTAAAAATTGCCAAAGATGTGCGAGAAGCATTTAAAAATGGCCAAGTTGAAGCGCACTTTCAGCCAATACTCACTATCGACGGTAACGAAACCTTAAAGTACGAAGGCTTAGCACGCATTAAGATTAACGATGCTTTATATGAGCCTGATTACTTTTTATCTGTCGTAAATCGCAGTCGCATGGATGGACAATTAACTCGCATGGTTTTTCTTGATTGCGTTAAGCGCTTTCGCCAAACTAATTTATGCTGGAGCATGAATTTAACTGCGCAAGATATGTTAGACCCAAGCCTGGCGCAATTTCTTGATGATGAATTAAAGCGCTACCCTACACCTCACCATATTTCATTTGAGCTTATCGAAACTGAAGCGATTGCCAACCTAACGGAAATCAAAGGCTTTGTAGAAATGGTAAGACGACACGGTGCTAAGGTCTTTATCGATGACTTTGGAACTGGTTACTCAAATATTTCGAATATTCTTAAACTAGAAGTCGATGGCTTAAAAATCGATCGCTCTTTAGTCTCACAAATTACCAAAGACGATGAAGTGTTTTTATTTATTCAACACATTGCCAATTTTGCTAAGGAAGTGAACTTAACCTTGATTGCAGAAGGCGTTGAAAACAAGCTCGTTGCCGATAAGCTCGCAAAAGCGGGCATTAAATACGTACAGGGTTTTTACTACGCGAAGCCAGCTCGAGAGCTGGCTCACATTTCACAAACCGCTAAAGCGAGTTAAGGTTAATTTGCAGTCGGTGGCTTTGTTGGCCACTGGCCCAGTACTTTCGCTCAAATGGAGTAATTGCTGTGTCTGCACTATATGGCGTTACAGACACATCCACGCCAGCTAAACCAAGGGCAAAGGCAAACTCATCAACATAGGTTTGCCAATTACTTCTTACTTCAAGTTGACCACCAATTTTCACAATATAAGGAAACACCGGTGCTCCATGCCAGCGGCGCCCTAAATGTTTAGCTTTAGGCCACGGGTTTGGATACAACAAGTAATGATGTGTCACCTGCCATTGATGCTCAACCACCAAGCGCCAAAAGTCATTTAAATCTGCACGTACTAATAAGTACTGACCGTTTTCAGTTTGCTTGTATTCAACATCATGTTTTTCAATACGATGTGCCGACTTATCAATGCCTATAACTAAGGCATCTGGGTGCTTGCGCGCTAAATTAGCGGTGCTTTCACCTACCCCGCAGCATGAATCGAGAATAATCGGCCCAGCAAACTGCTGTACCTTCTTATTGACTTCATCAAAAGCCGTTTGCGTATGCGCTGCAATCGGCTTCTTAAACTCAGAACTTAGGTGCTTACGTACCACTTCTTCTAACTTTTCATTTAGTCCTTGTTGATTCGAACTAATACTTCTTGAATTTGCGTCAGACATAATTTTAGTGGCGAATGCCAACCCCTTTATCAATTAAACGGTATGCAACAGCAAATAACGCACTGATAAACGCAATAATTACTGCAAATGCCGTTGTGATATCTACATCAGATACACCTAAAAAGCCGTACCTAAATGCATTAACCATATAAATAATTGGATTAAATTGTGAAACGCCTTGCCAAAAATCAGGTAACAAGGTGATTGAATAAAACACGCCACCTAAATAAGTTAGCGGCGTTAAAACAAAGGTGGGGATAATGCTGATATCGTCAAAGCTATTAGCGTATACCGCATTAATTAAACCACCGAGCGCAAACACGGCTGCGGTAAGTAATACTGTGGCAAAAATAACGGCAACATTATGAATTTGAATATCAACAAAAAACAGCGACAAAATAGTGACGATAATGCCAACACATAGGCCGCGTGCCATACCGCCGCCCATATAGCCTAATACAATAATATAGGTAGGCACTGGCGAAACTAGCAGCTCCTCAATGCTTTTTTGAAATTTCGTTGAATAAAAGCTCGATGCCACATTGGAATAAGAGTTGGTAATCACCGACATCATGATCAGACCCGGTACAATAAACTCCATATAGTTAAAGCCACCCATATCACCAATACGTGAGCCAATTAGGTTGCCAAAAATAACAAAGTACAGTGACATGGTAATTGCTGGCGGCACTAAGGTTTGCACCCAAATTCGGGTAAAGCGAATACACTCTTTGATCCACAGTGTTTTTAATGCAGTAAATTGACTACTCATAATTATTGCTCGCGCCCCTTTTCAACAATCGCAACAAATAGCTCTTCTAATCGATTCACTTTATTACGCATACTTAGCACCGTATTACCTGACGTACTTAATGCATCAAATACATCATTTAACCCTTGTGATTTTTCCACATCTACTTCGATTGTATGGTCGTCAATCTCACGAGTTGTGTAACCATCAAGTGAAAATGCCGATGTTGGCTGCTTGAGATCAAGAATAAAAGTTTCTTTATCAAGCTTTGCCAACAGTGACTTCATATTGGTGTTTTCAATAATTTGACCTTTATCGATAATCGCAATGTTTTTACACAACATTTCCGCTTCTTCAAGGTAATGAGTGGTGAGAATAATCGTCACGCCTTGCAAGTTTATTTCTTTTAAGAATTCCCACATAGAGCGACGCAACTCAATATCAACGCCTGCCGTGGGTTCGTCTAAAATCAGCAGTTGAGGTTTGTGCATTAACGCACGTGCAATCATTAAACGGCGTTTCATACCACCTGAAAGCGTGCGCGCTTGCTTATCTTTTTTATCAGCAAGGCCAAGTTGTGCAAGCAACTCATCAGCACGCTTGTGCGCCTCTGCGCGTGGCACGCCATAGTAACCCGCTTGGTTAACAAGGATTTGGTTAAGTGTTTCAAACTGACTAAAGTTAAATTCCTGCGGTACTAACCCTAAATTAGTTTTAGCCTTACCAAGGTCGGTATCAATATCATGACCGAAGACTTTTACCGTGCCTTTGGTTTTATTAACAAGTGAAGAAATCACACCAATTGTGGTTGATTTGCCAGCACCATTAGCACCTAACAGTGCAAAAAAGTCGCCTTTTTCGACTGTTAAATCAATTCCTTTAACAGCTTGAACACCGTTACTGTAGGTTTTTTCTAAACCAACAATTTCGAGAGCTTTTGTCATTGTGTTTTGCGTTCCAATTTTGAATGGATTAATTAGCAGCCGTAGCCCCAACGTTTAGCCAGCGTATGCTCAATAGAGAGATGATCTAAAATGCGCGCCACCATAAAGTTAACCAAGTCGTCAATTGAGCTAGGGTTATGATAAAACCCAGGTGCTGCGGGCATAATAGTGACACCTAGTTGCGCCAGCTTATGCATATTTTCAAGATGAATCGCGCTAAGCGGTGTTTCGCGCACCACCAGCATTAATTGGCCTTTTTCTTTAATCACCACATCAGCAGCACGCTCTAATAAGTTATCAGATGCACCATGACTAATCGCCGAAACAGTACCTGCACTACACGGGCAGACAATCATCTTTTTAGGTGCAGCACTACCCGATGCCACAGGGCTAAACCAGTTATCTTTACCAAATGCTTTTAGTTGATTTGGCTTGGCATTAAATAAGCTTGTCAGTTGCTCAGTTGCCTTTTCTTCGTTGCCCGATAGTTTTACATCTGATTCCGTATCAAGTACTACACGGGCAGCGCTTGATACCAACACAAATACTTGGTGATTTAACGAAATTAGCGTTTCAATTAATTTTAAACCATACGGCATACCTGAAGCACCGCTAAATGCAACGGTAATGGTTTCATTAAATTCATGGTTTTGCGTCATAAAAAGCCTATTTGTTGGCGAGCGCATCTAAAATACGATTATGAATATTTTCAAAGCCACCATTGCTCATTACCAATATATGGTCGCCGGCAGTTGCTTTTTCAAGTAGCGTTTTAACGATCTCATCTGTGCTGTTAAAACATAAAGCGCCAGCGTTATTGGCAGCCTCTTTGAGTGACCAGCTTAGATTCTCAGGCTCAAATAAAATCACATCGTCGGCATTTTCGAGCGACGCTAATAATGTATTTTGATGTACGCCCATTTTCATTGTATTGGAACGTGGTTCTAATACGGCAAAAATACGCGCTTGGCCCACTTTTGCTCTAAGCCCAGCTAACGTCGTTTTAATAGCAGTAGGGTGATGGGCGAAATCATCGTAGAGCTTAATGCCCGCAACCTCGCCTTTTAATTCCATACGACGTTTTGGTGAAATAAACTCGGCCAGCGCCGCAATTGATGTTTCAACAGGAATACCTACATGACGTGCTGCTGCAATCGTCATTAAAGCGTTTTTAACATTATGTTCGCCAATAGCTTGCCAGCTCACACGGCCAACAATATCACCACCAAGAAGCACATCAAACTCACTGCCATCGGCGTTTATAAGTTGATAATCCCAGTCATTGCCAAGTTGCTCTTGCTCACTCCAACAACCTTTTTCTATCACTTGCTGAATATTCACATCATCGCTTGGCCAAATCACTTTACCTTGCCCTGGTACAATGCGTAATAAGTGATGAAACTGCTTTTGAATTGCCGCTAAATCTTCAAAAATATCAGCGTGGTCAAATTCAAGGTTATTGAGAATTAAAGTACGCGGTAAGTAGTGTACAAACTTGCTACGCTTATCAAAAAATGCGGTGTCATATTCATCCGCTTCAATAACAAAAAACGGTGTTTTACCTATGCGCGCCGACAGGCCAAAGTTTTGTACTACACCACCAATTAAAAAACTTGGATCAAGACCTGCGTATTCTAATACCCATGCAAGCATACTTGCAGTGGTAGTTTTACCATGGGTGCCCGACACCGCTAGTACCCACGCATCTTGCAGTACATTGTGCTTTAACCATTCTGGGCCCGACGTATAAGGAATACGATTTTCAAGCACATATTCAACGCATGGATTACCACGGCTCATAGCATTGCCAATCACCACAATATCTGGTTGTGGTTTTAACTGAGCAACATCGTAACCTTGAATTAGCTCAATGCCTAAAGACTCAAGTTGAGTACTCATTGGTGGGTAAACGTTTTGATCTGAGCCTGTAACTTTATGGCCCAAGGATTTTGCAATGGCTGCGATGCCCCCCATAAAGGTGCCGCAAATACCTAAAATATGAATATGCATTGTTGTTGATTCTTGTCGTATAAATTCGATATGAGCTTTAAATAGATTAACAGTTCAATAAAAAAGCCCATTAGATTTCGCTAATGGGCTTAGTATGCCATAACTTACTATTTAGGTGTTAAATAGGTGAGCCCGGCGGCATCGGCAGTGGCTTAAAGTGACCTTGCCATTGACCCTCTTCTAACGATTTAAATAAGATATTCGCAAGATATTTCTTAAAGTTATCATTAGAACGCGCAAATTTACGGGCTATAAATTCAATTTGTCCTGCTAGTTCAGCCTGTACTTCAGGGTCAGTTTTATCACTTAATGCAGTGTTCACTAAATGATATGCCGTTACCATTTGAATGCGCTGTGCCACTTGATGCAACATGCCTTGCTTTTGGTTACTGAAAAACACTTGCTCACTGAGTTGAAATAACACATTGCGCGCACTTAATTGTTTGCTATCTCGCATCGCTTGGAAATGTAAACGATTTAGACGCTCGGAGTTTAACAGCAGGGTTAATGTGTGATTTGCTGATACTTCCGGTAATGCTAACGGATCGAGTGTTAAACCGGTACGTCCAACTAGGCTTTCGCGGGTTTTGTATTCTCCGTACGCTTTTGGTGTAATCACATTAAGTACGAGCTCTGGCACTACTAACTGGTCCGCTTCAAGCGTTGCTAATAGCGCACTTAGTGCTTCTTTTTGTTTAGCAACATCAACAAGCTTGTTACCTTTAAACGTATCACCACTACGTAATTCATAATCGTAATCAACACCTGCAATCAATTTAACCGCTGCTTCTGTTTGGTAACGGTGGAATAAATAAAGTGGAATAAACACTTCTTCTAGCTGCGATAGCGCCGTGCCATTTTTAATATTATGAATGCCAAACTTCGACATCGCTTTTTCACGAATGGAGAGCACTCGGTGTAGCTCTTGGCTTGGGTTTTCACCGTTATCCCATAAATGTGCTGTTGGGTGTGCGCCGCCTTTGGCACGTGCATCGCTGTCGGAAATAAACTCAAGGCCAAGGCGTTTATTTTCCGCTAAGATTTTTTCAAGCTCTTTTGCTTCGCTCAAAATTGGAAAATCAGAGTAGCCATACTTCACAACTTGAATATCCCACACACCTAAGCCTTTGCCATAGCCGTTTTCAGTATTAAAGCTGCCATCATCATTAAAGCTCACTAACGGGTGCGGATAATCCATCACCGATGCGCGGTCTTTTACTGATGCAGAAAAGTTATGCGCAATACCTAAGGTATGACCTACTTCATGGGCACTTAACTGGCGAATACGGTCAAGCGCCATCGCATGCAGTTTTTCTACGTTTTCATCACCTTTTAAATAAGGTGCTGCGAGTGCTTCTGCAATTAGAATATCTTGACGTACACGCAGAGAACCAAGCGTTACATGGCCTTTAATTATTTCACCTGTGCGTGGGTCGATAACACTTGAACCATATGACCAACCACGGGTTGCACGGTGCACCCATTGGATCACGTTATAACGAATATCCATAGGGTCTGCATTTTCAGGTAGCATTTTTACTTGGAAAGCATTTTTATAACCTGCCGCTTCAAAGGCTGCCTGCCACCATTTTGCACCATCGAGTAACGCTGTTTTTACCGGGTCGGGCACACCTGGGTCGAGGTAGTAAACAATTGGTTTAACGGCTTCTGAAATTTGAGCAGTTGGATCTTTTTTCGCTAAACGATGTTTTGGAATATAACGCACATACATAGACTCAGATAACGGCGCTGCATAGTCTTTGTATTCTTCACTCCAAAAACCCGATTGCGGATGGAATTTACGTGGTTTAAAGCCATCATCCGGTATTTCAATAAACGAGTGGTGTAAATGTACTGAAATAGCGTAAGGGTCTGGCGCTATTTGTTTGATGTATTTACCCGGCTTTGTGCCATTAAAGCTAACAATCGCTTCTAACTCAGTATTTTTAGCAAACGACTTAGAGCGCGGCATATAAACAGCACTTTTACTTTTATCTAAGCTAAAGCTTCCTTGGTTTCGACTCGCTAACGTTCTTGAAACGCCATGTACATCGGATAATAAATACGGTGTGTAATCAATTAAAGCGCGCTCATTGCTCACAGCTTTAATTTCAAAACCGTGCAATACGCTTGAAGCAAATGCTTCACGAATACTTTGCAGCTCAGCTTTGTTAGTACTGTTTGCACGGTAGTAAGTATTATTTTGTTTTAATAAAAGTTTGTTACCATGCTTTTCGAATTGCACAATTTTAGTATCACCTAACTGACCGCGATCAAGACCAATATCATTTGACCCTAGGCCGTAAGGCATACTTAGTTGCAACAGAAATTCATGGTTTAATTTATCTACTTCTAAGTAAACCTTGCCCGAAGCATTATCGTAATAAAAGGTAAAATAACCCGGATAACGATTCATTTCGCGAGTAAATGATTCAATGGGTTTCAGGGTTGCCTGCGCTTTTGGTATACTTAACAGTAACAAAGCACAGATCAGCAGAAATGGTTGTACTAATCTTTGCATCTTTCTTTGTTATTTCATTATCAATGGTGCATGGTGCTTAAATCATACACAAGCTAATGCACAATTGTATACAAATTTAACTGAGCGCTGCCGAAAGGTTGCCTGTTGCCACCCTCTCACTTTATGTGGCAATAAGCTATTAGTCAGGAATATAAAATGCGTAGACTTCCACCAGTATTGATCGAAGACGGCTGTCCTCGTGATCTTTTATCATTGATCAGAACGATTCTTGCTGCTTGTAAAGAAATTTCATTCCGCGTAAGCCAAGGTGAATTATCAGGTGTTTTAGGTTCAACCTTAGACGAGAACATTCAAGGTGAAACGCAAAAGAAGCTTGATGTTTTATCGAACCAGTTACTTAAAGATATTCTACTTGAGTCTGGCTACGTAAAAGCCATTGCATCTGAAGAAGAAGATTATACTGTTGCTGGCAACCCTGATGCTGAATATATCGTTGCATTTGACCCACTTGATGGTTCTTCAAATACCGATATTAACTCGTTAGTTGGCACTATCTTCTCAATTATGAAAGCGCCAAAAGATAAAGCTGCTGATGATCAAAGCATTTTCATGCAAGCGGGCAAACACCAAGTGGCTGCAGGTTATGTACTGTATGGACCATCTACTATGTTGGCGCTCACCATTGGTAAAGGTACGCGTTTATTCACATTAGATAGAACTCACGGCAGTTTCTTACTTACTGAAGATAAAGTAGCTATTCCTGAAGATACTAAAGAATTCGCAATTAATGCATCAAATCAGCGCCATTGGCTAACACCAATGCAAAACTATATTGCTGATTGCCTTGCAGGCGAAGAAGGCCCACGCAAGAAAAACTTCAATATGCGTTGGATTGCCTGCATGGTAGGTGATGTTCACCGTTTATTATGTCGCGGCGGTTTATTCACTTACCCTGAAGACACAAAAAATCCAGAAAAGCCATTCAAGCTGCGCTTACTTTATGAAGCAAACCCAATGGCAATGCTAGTAGAGCAAGCTGGCGGTGTTGCGTATGCTGGCCTTGATCGTATTTTAGATATTGAACCGCAAGAAATTCACCAGCGCGTTGCTGTTACCATGGGTTCAAAAAATGAAGTGGAGATTTGCTTGGATTATCACAAGTAAGCACTCTTTATTTTGAGTAATAAAAAACCGCGATTTACGCGGTTTTTTTAATTTAGAAATCTCATATTTTGAATCAAGCTACTTTTTGGCAGCTGGTGTAATCAACACTTACTTTAATAGCTAATTCTTGCTGTGATTGTGTGATGACATCTTTTGCATGACATACACATTTACCACATTGACTGCCTACACCTAAACAACCACGCACATCACGCATCGAATCCATACCATCGGTTACGGCCTGTTTAATCTGTTTTTCAGTAACTGCATGACAAATACAAACGTACATAATAAATGAGTGCTTTCAAAATTAATTACACTACAAATTTTAATGCTATTGAGAATAATTTTCAATAATATTAATAACTGTAAAAACAGCTATTTACAAAAAAGCATTAATAAACTCACTTTTTACCCTTTAAATTTGACCATGCTCAGCAAAGGAATGCGTATTACCTGCTGCAATTATAATGTGATCTAAAATACTCACATCAATCAACGCAAGTGTGTCTGATAGTCGCTTAGTTATTAATTTATCTGCCTCTGAAGGCTCAGCAATACCACTGGGGTGATTATGGGCCAAAATCACATTTGCCGCGTTGTATTTTAATACCGTAGTAACAACTTCTCGTGGGTAGACCGATGCGGCATTAATGGTGCCTTGAAATAGATTGACCGATTTAATGAGCCTATTTTGGCTATCAAGCAGCAGCAAGTAAAAACATTCTTTGTGCTCTTTTTGTAATTCGCATTTTAAATAGTTAATTACCGAATAAGGCGAATCAAATACGGCTTCACGCTGAAGTTGCTCAGCAAAAAAGCGTTTACTTAATTCAAGCACAGCTTGCAGCTGCACATATTTTGCGGGCCCCAGCCCTAATTGTTGGCAGAATGAATCACATTCCAATGAAAAGAGCTGACCAATTGAGCCTTGTTGTTTGAGTAATGTATCGGCTAACTCAATGGCATTCAGCCCTTTAATGCCAGTACGTAAAAAAATCGCCAATAACTCAGCATCGGTTAAACTACTAGCGCCTTTACTTAATAACTTTTCTCTTGGTCTTGCCTCTATGGGCATTTGATTTATTTGCATTTAACGATCCATGTTAACGTTTGAAATCATTTTATTAGTATAGCCAGCCTCGCCAAAAATTATGGAAAATGGTATGGTTTAGCTAATTTAAAACATGTCATTAAATATTATGTCGAAGAAAATTGTATTGGGAATTACGGGCGGTATTGCTGCTTATAAATGTGCTGAATTAACAAGACGTTTAACCGAAAACGGTGCGCAAGTTAAAGTGGTAATGACCGACTCTGCGCAACAGTTTATAACCCCACTTACCATGCAAGCTGTATCAGGTAATCCTGTTTCGACATCCTTACTTGACCCTGCGGCAGAAGCGGCAATGGGGCATATTGAATTTGCTAAATGGGCTGACCTTATTTTAATTGCCCCAGCCAGCGCTAACACCATAGCTAAAATGGCCCATGGTATGGCCGACGATCTATTAACCACTTTGGTACTCGCAACCCCGGCAAAAGTGGCGATTGCACCGGCAATGAATCAACAAATGTACGCCCACCCTGCAACCCAGCAAAACTTACAAAAATTAAGTGAATATGGAGTGTCTATTTGGGGACCTGCCAGTGGCGAGCAAGCTTGTGGCGATGTAGGTAAAGGGCGAATGCTTGAGCCAAACGAACTAGTTGAACTGTGTTTAATGCGCCATGAAACACCTCTGCTTGCAGGCAAAACCGTTACTATTACAGCGGGTCCAACTCGTGAAGCGCTTGACCCTGTGCGTTTTATCTCTAATCACAGCTCAGGGAAAATGGGATTTTCATTGGCCCGTGCAGCAAAAGCGCTAGGAGCTAATGTAAACCTAATTAGTGGCCCAGTGAATTTAACCACACCGAGTGAAGTAAATCGTTTTGATGTAGAAAGTGCACAACAAATGCATGATGCTGCCATGGAACTAGCTGTTAATTCAGATGTATTTATAGGCTGCGCTGCTGTTGCCGATTACAAGGCAACAACGACTGCAAATAATAAAATAAAAAAACAGGGCGATACCATGACCATTGAGCTCAGCAAAAACCCTGACATTATTGCCTCAGTTGCTGCACTCAAAGCAAATCGCCCGTTTACAGTAGGCTTTGCAGCCGAAACCAACGATGTTGCTAACTACGCCAAAGGCAAATTAAAAAATAAAAATCTCGATATGATTTGCGCTAACGATGTGTCTGATTCTAGCATTGGTTTTAATAGTGAAAACAATGCCATGACACTGTTTTGGCCAGAGGGTGAACGCCACTTATCACTACAATCGAAACAACAAATTAGCCATTTAATATTGAAAGAAATCGCGTCAAAACTCGCGGCTAAAAAGTAAAAAAACTGGCATCTAAAATCATAAGTAATTAAGATATGCGCCTCTTGAGGTTGATAATAATGATAAGAAGTAAGGGATAAAAATGCCTGCCACAAAACGTAGTAATCGCAAGGAAGAAATCTTACAAGCACTTGCGCAAATGCTTGAAACCAGTCCAGGACAGCGTATCACCACGGCTAAACTAGCCACTGAGGTAGGTGTTTCAGAAGCGGCGCTTTACCGCCACTTTCCAAGCAAAGCACGTATGTTTGAAGGCTTAATTGAGTTTATTGAAAATGCCCTGCTTTCCAATATCAATCTTATCTTAGAAAAAGAAAAAGACACCCATAGCCGTATTCACAATATTTTATTGTTGCTTCTGAGCTTTGCTGAAAAAAATCCAGGCATTACGCGCATTCTAACCGGTGATGCACTGCAAGGTGAACAAGAGCGTTTACGTGAACGTATTCAAGGTTTATTTGAAAAGCTAGAAACGCAACTAAAGCAAGTATTACGCGAACGTAAATTACGTGAAGGTAAAACCTTTACCCTTGCAGAAGAACAGTTAGCAAATCTACTTTTAGCCTACGTTGAAGGTAAAATGAACCAGTTTGTGCGCTCTGATTTTAAAGCAAAACCAACCGCGCAATTTGACGCGCAGTGGTCACTTTTCACCTTAGCTTGGCACTAACCCCCTCGCGTTGAAGTATATATTTTACTTCAACGCGCTATTTTGCGACTTATCGCATTCTCTTTCTTCTTTTTGGTTTCTGTTTACACTAGAGCTAATAATTAGCACTAGGTAATCATTAATGAAACTCGCGTTTACACTTTCAAGCTTAGCGTTAGCAACCAGTTTTGCATTAAGCGCCAGCGAACCTCTTCAATTTAAAGACGTATTTGATTTTAAATACGCAAAATCTACCCAACTTTCAGAGCAGGGAAATTTACTCGCATTTAGCGCAAGCCCTTATCGCGGTAACAGTGAAGGACAGGTTTATACGCTAAATAACAAAGCATTGCTTGCTACTGTTGAACGCGGCACATCACCGGTTATTAATAAAAATGAGAAATGGGTCGCGTTTACCGTTAAACCTGACTTACTAGCCAGTGAAAGTGCATCAAAAGATAAAAAGAAAAAGCTAAAAAATGATTTATCGTTAGTAAACACCAGTTCAGGCGAGGTCATCACTTTTGAACGTGTTGAAGACTTTGCCATTTCAAATGACGGTAACTGGCTTGCTTATCGCACTGAAGTTAAGAAAAAAGACGAAGCAGAAAGTGATAAAAAAGCAGATAAAAAAGACGATAAAGACGCGAAGTTAAAAGCGGATAAAAAAGATAAAGTTTACACCCTTAACATTGTGAACTTAACAAACGATAAAACGCATTCAATTGAAAACGTGCTTACTTACGCCATTGCACCAAGTGGCACGCAGCTTGTTGTGAGCCAAGTAAGCAAAGAAGGCGATAAAAACGCCATTAGCCAAATTGCCCTGCCAAACTTTGCAATGAGCAGCTTATTTGCTGAGCCTGGCGTTGTAGCTAACAAACTCGTATGGCATCCAGTTAATGATGTTCTAGCGCTTTCGGTCGGTAATTACGTTAATGATGATAAGCGTCGTCGTGAACATTCACTTTACTTATGGCACAGTGAAAACAACCAATTAAAACAAATCGAAACGCCTATCGAGAATTGGTTTATCGGTAAAACGGCTAAATTAAAATGGTCTGAAACTGGCGAGCGCCTTTATTTTGAGACACGCCCGTTACTCTCAGCAAAAGTTGAACAAAAAAAATATAAAGAGCAAAACGACCTTTATGATTACGATGTAATTCGTGACCAAAAAGGTTTAAAAGTATGGCACCACAAAGATGCCGAAATAAAGCCGCGCGAAATTCAGCAATGGAATGAAAAGAATAAAAATCGCCATTACCAAGCGGTATTTCATTTAAACAGCGATAAAGCAGTACAGCTCGAAACTGAGCTTGTAACAGATGTAAGACTGCATACTGAAAAGCAATTTTTACTTGGCTACAGTAATAAGCCGCATCTTCACAAAATTATGTATGACGGTTTCTTTGCAGATTACTACGCAATAGATACTAAAACCGGCAAGAGCGTTAAAATTAGCGAAAATACCCGCGCACGTCCGACGCTTTCACCTAATGGTCAATTTGCCGCATACTTCGATAAGGGCCAAGTTCAGCTTAAATCCCTTAAAGACGCCAAGCTTAATGCGATAACCAAAGGCATTCGAGCCACTTTTGGCGACGACCAACACGATTATCCAAGTGAACAACCTGGCTATGGATTTGCCGGTTGGAGCAGTGATAGTAATACCCTTTATGTATATGACAAATATGACATTTGGGCATTTGATGTAAACACGCAGCAAGGCGCGCGTTTAACTCATGGTTATAAAAGCGAAACACGTTATCGCATTAAAAACTTAGATAAAAACAAACTATCTTTTGATTTAAACGATACGTTATTACTTTCAAGCTTTAACCTAGAGAACAAACAAACCGGCGTTGCAAAACTTAATTTAGCAAACAACCAACTTGAACAGGTTTTAACTGGCGAAGCGCGTTTTGACCTAGTAAAGAAAGCGCAACATGCCGATACGCTAATTTATACGCGTCAAAGCTATCATGAGTTTCCTGATTTTTGGGTAAGCAACACGTCGCTTTCAACTTCAACAAAATTAACTGACCTGAACCCACAAAAAGAGAGTTTTGCATGGGCAAGCAAACCGGAACTTGTAAAGTATAAAGGCTTTGATGGTGAAGATTTACAAGGCGTGCTAATAAAACCTGCAGGCTATAAAAAAGGCGATAAAGTACCTGTAGTAATTTATTTCTACCGCTATATGAGCCAACGCATGTATGACTTCCCGAAAATGGAGTTAAACCACAGACCGAACTTCCCAATGTTTACTTCAAACGGTTACGCTATTTTCTTACCGGATATTCGTTTTGAAATTGGTCACCCAGGTAAATCATCGACTCAAACTATGATCAACGCAGCACAAAAACTGATTGATATGGGTGTGGCTGACAAAGACAAAATTGGTTTACAAGGTCACTCATGGGCCGGTTACCAAAGTGCCTTTATGGTAACGCAAACAGATATGTTTAAAGCGGTTGTATCGGGTGCACCAGTATCAAACATGACCAGTGCATACAGTGGCATTCGTTTAAAATCAGGTCTTGCACGTCAATTCCAGTACGAAACAGGACAAAGCCGCATTGGCAAAGACTTGTTTGAAGGCTTAGATCTCTATATTGAAAACTCACCGGTATTCTTCGCCGATAAAGTTAATACACCAATTATGATTATGTTTGGTGACAAAGATGGCGCAGTGCCGTGGCAGGAAGGGATCCAATACTACCTTGCACTTCGCCGTGCAGGTAAAGATGTAATTTTCTTACAATACGAAGGTGAACCGCATCACCTGAAGAAATTTCCCAACCAAGTGGATTTCTCGATTCGTATGATGGAATACTTTGATCATCACCTTAAAGGTAAGCCCGCACCAAAATGGATGCAAAATGGCGTGCCATTTGAGAAAGAGTAATCTAATTTAAATACTAAAATGGCGAGCTATTAGCTCGCCATTTTTTGTTTAAGCTGAACTTGAGTTATTTAACCTAAGCTTAAGTTATTCAGTTTAGCTTAAGCTAAAAACCGTATAGTTGTTTTCAGGAAGGGAATTCCGATTGAGTAAAGTAACATTCAAAAGCCAACTCTTACGAGCTGGCTTTTTTTCTGCTCTTACTAAAGTTTGCAGATTTACCACCTCGTGACTTATTGCCACCCACCTTAGGCTTTGTATTTGCTTTATTAAACTGACCAAAACCCGTATGGCGAGAAAGTGCTGGCCTACCACCTTTACTCTGACCAGACTTACGTTGCTCGCCTCTTGATTCTGCAGGCACTAAACAATTTGGACCATTACCAATAAGGTTCGCTTTGCTCATTTTCTTTAATGCCTCACGGATCATTGGCCAACCGGCAGGGTCGTGATAGCGCAGAATCGCTTTATGCAAGCGACGTTGACGCGCGCCTTTAGGCACACTAACAACTTCCGTGTTGTTCTTAATGTTCTTGAGCGAGTTCATCTCGGTATGGTAAATGGTAGTGGCATTTGCCATCGGCGACGGGTAAAAATTTTGCACTTGATCTAATTTGAAATCATGGCGCTTCAACCACAATGCCATATTGACCATATCCAAATCTGTTGTACCAGGGTGAGCAGAGATAAAATACGGTATTAAATACTGTTTTTTACCCGCTTCTTTTGAGTATTTTTCAAAAAGTTCTTTAAAGCGATCATACGTGCCCATGCCCGGTTTCATCATTTTAGATAAAGGGCCATCTTCAGTATGTTCTGGAGCAATTTTTAAGTAGCCGCCAACATGGTGTGTCACTAACTCTTTAACATAGTTAGGATCTTCAATTGCTAAGTCATAACGCACACCTGATGCAATTAACACCTTCTTCACACCTTCAACTTCACGCGCTTTGCGATACAAGTTTACTGTTGGCGTTTGGTCAGTATCCATATGCTTACAAATATCAGGGAAAACACAGGATAAACGGCGACAAGTGCTTTCTGCTTTTTTGCTTTTACAGCGCAATTTGTACATATTGGCTGTTGGGCCGCCAAGATCAGAAATAACACCTGTAAAACCCGGTACTTTGTCACGAATTTGTTCAATTTCATCAATAATTGATTGCTCGGAACGGCTTTGAATAATACGCCCTTCATGCTCTGTAATTGAACAGAATGAACAGCCACCAAAACAGCCTCGCATAATATTGACCGAAGTTTTGATCATATCGTAAGCAGGAATTTTCTCATCACCATAGCTTGGGTGAGGCACACGCTGATACGGTAAACCAAATACATCATCCATCTCTTGTGTTTCAAGTGGAAATGCCGGAGGGTTCACCCAAACCGAACGGTCACCATGGCGCTGGAATAGTGCGCGGGCACAACCTGGGTTAGTTTCTTGGTGTAAAATACGTGACGCATGTGCATACAGAGGTTTATTTACACTTACCTGCTCATAAGCTGGCAGCTTTACATACACTTTTTCCCACGGCTTTAAGCGCGGCGGCTGAATGGTAATAGGCTTAGCTTCAGCGCCTAGTTCAATACCCGCTTGTTTAAATTCTGATTTGCTACAACCTACGTCATCTGCACCATAAGGGTTTGGAATTGGGTCTATCTTGCCAATTTTATCAATGGCAGTGGAGTCTGAACCGCGCCAGCCAGGTAATGGCTCTTTACGAATAACAGCAGTACCACGAATGTCATGCATTTCATCCATGGTTTTACCCGCAGCAATACCGTGCGCCACTTCAACTAGAGGCCTTTCTGCATTACCGTAAATTAAAATATCCGCTTTGGCGTCAAAAATAACACTGCGACGCACCTTTTCAGACCAGTAATCAAAATGGGCAATACGGCGTAAACTTGCTTCAATGCCACCGATAACCACTGGTACATCTTTATAAGCTTCTTTACAACGCTGGCTATATACAATCACCGCGCGATCAGGGCGTTTACCACCAATATTACCAGCCGTATACGCATCATCATGGCGTAAACGCTTTTCTGCGGTATAACGGTTGATCATCGAGTCCATATTACCAGCGGTTACACCGTAAAATAAATTGGGTTTACCGAGCGACATAAAGGCATCTTTTGAAGACCAATCTGGCTGTGAAATAATACCGACACGAAAGCCTTGCGCTTCAAGCACACGGCCAATTACAGCCATGCCAAAGCTTGGGTGATCAACATAGGCATCACCCGTTACAATAATAATGTCACACGAATCCCAACCAAGGGCATCCATTTCTTCTCTGCTGGTTGGTAAAAAAGGCGATGGACCGTAACACTCGGCCCAATATTTTGGATATGAAAAAAGACTACGCTCTGCTGATAAAGCAGCCATAAAATGCCCCTAGAATAAAATGGCCGCAAATTATAGCTGAGTTTAGCGCTAGCCTCTAGTGTTTATTTTTTAGCCAGCAAGAATTGTTTGAGTTCTTCATACGGCATTGGCTTTGCAAACATAAAGCCCTGCGCTTCTTCACAACCCATTAGGCGCAAACAACTCGCCTGATCTTCATTCTCAATTCCTTCAGCAATGGTGTTTAAACCAAGCTTTTTACCCAGTGATACAATTAACTCTGCAATGGCACCACTGTCTTCAGGAATGTCTTTTACAAAGGCCCTGTCTATTTTAATGCGGTTAAGCGGAAGTTTTTTAAGGTATGACAATGACGAAAAGCCTGTGCCAAAGTCATCAATCGCAATTTCTAAACCATGCTCTTTTAGCTCAGTTAGTGCTTCAATCACAATTTCAGGTTCATCCATCACAATGCTTTCAGTTACTTCTAACTCAATTTTCTGAGGGTTTATTTGGTGATCTGCTAGTGTGTCTTTTACTTTGCTAACAAACTGAGGATCACGAAATTGCGGCACTGAAACATTCACAGCAATACGCATATCAAAACCAAGTTCTAATAGCTGCTTTTGCGTTATACAAGCTTGCTCTAACACCCATTGACCAATTGGTAAAATTAACCCAGATTGCTCCGCTAAGGGCACAAAAATCGCCGGAGAAATAAAACTGCCCTGCTCGTTTGGCCATCTTAATAATGCTTCGCAGCCAATTACTTCACGTGTTGCTAAACAAATTTGCGGCTGATACCACACAGCCAACTTATGCTCACTAAAGTCATGGCGTAACTCTTTTAGCACTCCAAGCTGCCACGCCATTTTCTCTTCCATTTCTGGCAGATAATATTCGTAGTTAAATCTTAAGTGTTTTTTACCTAAATTAAGTGCGATATAACACGACTTGAGTGTTTGTTTTCCATCTTTATAGAAGTACTGCTGCTCGCAGACGCCCAAGTGAAAGTTAACCGGCAATAAATGTTCACCAGCATGAAAAGGCAAAGACAATATATGATTGAGTGACTCAGGCGTCACTTTGTCGGACTCAACTAATGCCGCAAACACATCCGCGCCAATGCGCGCAAAATAACGGATGCCAATTACATCTTCTTGAATTCGCGTTGCTACCGCTTGTAATAGTAAATCGCCAACATCTTGCCCTAAACCATTATTAATTGATGAAAAGTCAGCTATATCAATAAAGTAAAGAGAGAAATCGTTATTACTATCTGAGTAAAAACGGCCAATTTGATTTATAAAGTCGTTACGATTTGGTAGCTTGGTGAGTTTATCTTTGTAAGCTGCATCACGCAGCTCACTGAGCATTCTGACATTTTTAAATGCGGATGACACATTCTGCAAAAAGATTTCAATAAGTTTAATCTGCTGCTCATGCACCATTTCTTTGGTTTCAAGATAAATCGCAAACTGAGATTTGTCATCCTCGACAAAAAAGCAGCTGTCATGCTCGTCAATTTGATGAGTTTTATTTGCTAACGTTTGTTGCAATACGCCTAGCGCTCGGCTGTTATCTATTTGTTCTATACCTTGCCAAACAGCTCCTTTGTATTCAGCGCTACCACCAAGCACAGCGGAACGTCCGCCCTCGGCACTCACAATCACACCATCACCAGAACCGTCTAACAACTTGGCGATCTGCTCAATAACTTGTGAAGCAAAGGCCGTTAAATCTTCAAGGCCGTTAATCGATTTGGCCGCATCAAGTACTTTTTCTAGGCCAGTATTATGCTCTGATAGTTCACATAGTTGTTGATAAGAACGAAGTGCAGTTACAAGAGAGGTTACCAGTTTGGCGCGTGTCAGTTCTGTTTTTGTTTTATAGTCATTAATATCATATTCACGAATAATATTTTCTTCCGGTGCATAACCCGGTTGACCCGTACGTAAAATAATTCGTAATTGTGAATTGTTTAACTCTTCGCGAATGCGTTTAACCGTTACTAATCCGGCGTCGTCGGTTTCCATTACCACGTCGAGCAAGACCACTGAAATATTGGGGATTTCAGTTAGTTTTTTAACTGCTTCTTCACCACTATAAGCGTGATGAAATCTGAGTTGTTTATTCCAAAACGATAAACCTGACAGCGCCAGCTGTGTAACGGAGTGCACTTCAGGCTCGTCATCTACTATCAAAACATCCCAAAAACCAGAGTACTGCTCGGGGGTTTCGTTATCATCTTCATTCAAGAATAAAAACTGTTCTTCGGCAGGTTGTGTCATGAAACCTCTACGTCGTCACAAGACCTTTGAACTCTTTCTCTGGTCACAATTATTTTTTTTGTTATCCGGTAATTTGCCACTTAAACTTTGGTGAGCAAAACATAGCGCTAAAGCAACGTTAGCATCAGCCACTTACCTAGTATAGACTATTAATTAGAATGTTTAAAAATACTATGATAACTATAGTGTTTTCTGAAAATACGGAGCCAAATGCGGTACTTAATTCGCACCTTGTTTAGCATAGTTTTGGTAATTGCAATAACCAGCGCTTTATTGCCAAATCGCTATACTATTGAAAAAACCATAACGAGCCATTGTCAGCAACCGCAATTTCAAAGCTGGGTGTTGGATTTAGCTAATTGGCACTTGTGGACACCGTGGGCAACGTACGAAAAAACATGGCAAGAGTTAGAGCTTGCTAACAGCAATAAGATTGGCGCCTATTTAAAGTGGCAAAGCGGCGAACGCATTGGTGAAATGACGGTAACAGCGATTAGTAATAACAGCATTTCCTACACCAGTATTATTGACCACCATACTAATATTGGTCACTTTGTTGCCAAGCCATTTGCCAATAAATTACAAATAAGTTGGGCAATTGAAGGGGGCATTAACACCCCGCTAGTGGGTAGTTTATTAACGCAATACCATAAATATAAAATGCAGGACGCGATTGATTTAGGGTTACGAAATTTAAACTCGCTTTGCAAAAGTCAAAAGATGGAACAACAAGATGCCAATTAAACCGATTACGGCACAACAACACCTTGCAAAGATAATTAAAAGCAAAGTAGGTGTAGAACACAATAAAGTAAACGCAGAGCAAGCATCAAAACGCCTTGAGCAAGACAGTGTTTCTAAAACCCTTAACCCACTACCAAATTACAATAGCACCGAAAGCACACTGCAACGCGCACAAAAACGCCGTAAGCTTGCACTCGTGCGAAAACAAACAAATATTGAATCGATTCTTGGATTAGCACAACATTACTGCCCGCCAGTAACCTCACAAGGTGAGCCGGACCCTGATTGGATTGAGCGCTTTTTAGAGCTGGCCGAAGATACCAGCAATAGCAATATTCAAAAGTTATGGGCGAAAGTACTTGCTGGTGAAGTTATTAATCCGGGATCATTTTCGTATAAGAGTTTGATCACGCTTAAACACATCACACCAAAAGAAGCTGACGTATTACAATTAGCAACAGGGTGTGCGGGTAAATCGGCCAGTGATGGGTTTCACCAAATAATTACTGGCAGCTACCTTGCGCCAAGTTTGCTTAATTTTTTAAATCCGCATAAAAAAAACTACGTGAACTTAAGTAGCGCCGGACTCAATTATCCCGATATTTTAACACTTATCGACATTGAGTTAATTTATCAGCAAGAGATTGAATCTAAAGCATTTGAACGAGGTGAAAGCCAAACATTAAGCTTTGCCAACGGTACCTTAACCCTAACAGCTAAGCGTCAAGGCAGTATTTTAACGTACTATAAGTTTACCCAAACAGGGTTCTCGCTAGCGCGATTAACCAGTAATAAACTTAGTAATCAATATTTAGAGTGCCTGAAAAAGGCATTAGAGAAGAGCTTTGATGTGAGTTTTGCCAACAGCTAAAGTTGGCAAAACTATAGTATGAACTTGGTAAACCCAGCTATTTGCTAGCGTAAACCAAGTTTAGATGCAGGTATTTTATTAGAAGTGAATTTGCAAGCCCGCAAATACACCATCAACGTCGATATCTGTGTAAATATCATCAACGTCATCTAATTCAAGTAACATTGCACGGTAACCAGCTTTAACAGCAACATCCACCACCATATTATCGATAAACTCCCACGCAACACCGATTTGATAATCTTGAATTTTGCTATCACCAATTGCTAATAGCTGGCCTTCGGCAAATGCGCTCAATCCAGTAAACGGTAAACCAAACTGCACCGCACCATAAGCCATAGGAATAAAACCATTAAAATCAACCGACTCTTCACCAAAGTTTGAACCTTGTTGATCGCCTTTAACCGCGACATAGCCATCAAACTGTTTAGCAGATAAACCTAAATCAATCGACACCAAGTCGTTGTCGAAGATTTCGTAATAAAGTACGTAATCAACATGGCTTAAATCACTGTCACCTGTAACTGTTGAGTTAACTTTAAATACTTTATCACCAAAGCCAAACGAGGTATTTAAATTGGCATCAGCTGCTAATTCTAATTGGGTATATTTTAATTTTACATTTGGTACTAGCGGGATTGGGTGCTCAAGCGCTGCATAGTAACTGCCGTACTCTTTATCTTCAAAATTGAAGCTTTGCATATCGCTCGACGTACCTAGCGCACCACCGGTTTGTGCAGCCCAATAATCACCACCAACATACAGGCCTAACAAAGTGTCTGCTTTCGCCTGTGGTACCATTGCGGCAGCAATTAGTGCTGCACCAAACATCATTTTTTTCATTAAGTTATCCCTGAGAGAGTAATTCTGATAATTCAATAATCGCGGCATTCGCGCGCGATAAATAATTTGCCATTACCAATGAGTGATTTGCGACAAAGCCAAAGCCACTGCCGTTTAACACCATTGGGCTCCAAACAGTTTCTTGTGTTGCTTCCAATTCGCGCATAATTTGCTTAACGCTAACACGTGCATTTTTCTTTTCTAACACATCGGCAAAGTCGGTTTCAATGGCCGCAAAAAAATGTAACAGCGCCCAACTCGCACCGCGCGCTTCATATAATACATTATCGATTTCTAACCAAGGCGTTTTAACCAATTGGTGTGAAGGCGCATAACTTGCGCGACGCGCAGCTGTATCACCGGCAAGATCAGTGTTAATTTTATCTTGCCCTACGCTACTGCTTAAACGCATGCTTAAACTACCTAAACGCTTTTCAACCTCTTTTAGGTAGGCACGTAAATTGTCAGCTCGTGCATAAAATTGCGCGCTAGAATCTACCGGATTTGCGATATCTTTACGGTAACGAATTAATGCGTCTATGCCCTTTTGATACTCATCTTCCGCACTTGGTAAAATCCATGCGGTTGAATTGATATTAAACTGCGGCTGTGCAGCTTTAAGCTCAGGGTGTTCCGTTGATTGAGACTGAGAGCGGCTAAAATCTTTACGCATTGCCAACGTGATATCACGTGTCATTTCCAACACGCCAAATTCCCATGACGGCATGTTATCCATCATTACTGACGGTGGCATTACATCGTTAGTTAAATAACCACCAGGCTTATTTAACAATGTACTGGCAACTTCAATTACGGCAGTTGTAGTAACGTAACCAGTAACCACTTGCTGTTGTTCTTGTTTAGCCGCATTTTCAGCGCGCTCTTGCACGTTAAATATATCGGGTTCAATACTCCAATAAACCGCGATTAGATAAAAAAATAAGAAAATAAATGCAACCGCAGCTGCAATTTTACCTTTATGTTGCATATCCCCTCCTAGTGATGGTGGTGATGCTGATGCGCATTCTCAACGCTTTCATTAATGCCTACAACCGTCGCTTTACCGTTTACCGTTAAACCAGATGCAAAATTAAATGTAGCACTTAGCGATTCACTTTTAATTAATTTAGATTTAGGTGAAAACAACATAAGGTGCAAACCACCTGATTGAAACATCGCTGTAGAATGTGCATCGATGGCCAATTTTTCTAGTTTAACCATACTCATCATGCCATTTTTCTGCACATGATTATGGATCTCAACACGACCCAATTTTTCAATGCTGACTGAAGTAAGCACTTGATCTTGGTTCGTGTGGTTAGCAAGCTGAAAATACCCAACGCTTGATGGCGCTCCGGGAATAAACTCGCGAACAGTAAAGTCAGATACTGTAATTTGGTTGGCTGCAAGTGAAAAAGAAAAAACTGAAATAATAATTAATAGATAGCGCTTAAACATCAAAATCCCTCCATGCTTTGGTTCAGTATACTACAGAGGAAGATGCAAAAAGTACCTGAAAATTATTAATTATTGTAAATTTTAGGGGAGCGGTTAGGTCCAGCTCCCCTAAGTAAAAAATTAATAATAGCGTGCTGGCAGTACTGTTGCTGCCACAAAATAAGCGAGCAAAGTTGCGACAGGAAAAACCAACAACGCTGCCACTGCGGCTAATCTTACACTCCAGATTGGTAAACTATTACCAAGAGCAAGACCTGCGCACACGCCCGACACTTTTTTGTTTAGTCTGTCTTTGTAAAAACTGCCGTTATGTATATGAGATTTCATAACCCCTCCTACGCTGCTTTTTTAGCAACTTGTGCTTTCAATGCCGCTAGCTCTTCATCTAGTGCGTCGTCTTTTTCTAACTCGTCAAACTGCGTTTTAAGGCTCGAACTCTGAGTTACTTCGTAAGACTCAATTTGTGCTTCAATGCGGTCCACTTTGTATTCGATTTCGTTAAAACGCTCTAGCGCCCGATCTATTTGCTCACTATGAAGCTGTGATTTAGCTTTCACTCTAACTTCTGCTGACTGCGAGCGAATTTGGTACTCTTTTAGTTTACCCTTCGCTTGCGTTAGTTTTTGATGCAATGAATTACTGTCTTGCGCAACTTTACTTAGCACTTCATCAATACGGTCAATTTCTGGTTGAATCGAATCGATTTCTTTATTTGCTTTTTGCTTTTCAGCAAGTGCTGCTTTAGCAAGATCTTCACGCTCTTTTTGCAACGCTTTTTCAGCTTGAGCATGCCAATAGTCTGCTGATGATTGCTGTTTGGTTAACTTGCGCTGCAGTGTTTTCTTTTCAGCTATCAAGCTTGCCGATGTAGTGCGTAACTCTACTAGCGCTTCTTCCATTTCTTGTACCATTAGACGCACTAGTTTTTCTGGTTCTTCAGCACGGTCTAAGGCTGCTGATACGTTCGCTTGGATAATGTCGGTTAATCGAGTAAAAATGCCCATAACTCTCTCCTGTTGATATTCGTCTATTTTTTCTCTTGTATATTCTGTTATTCCAATCATTGTGCCAAAATAAACAAAACTAACAAATACAATAAGTTACAGTTATGTTGGATTTATAAAAAGTTGCAAAGTAGTTAAATTAACCACAATATTAGTTAAATTAACTAATAATTGAATTTTATTTGGCAAGCATTTTCAGAAGATTTATGCGCGTGATTTAAAAGCGAGCGCTAAGTAGAAAATCAAATTAAAAAGAACACAAGGCACTGTTTTACGATAACAATTAATTAAAGGTTACGACCGTAACTAAGTAAATAACGCGCTATTGATAACGCTATTGAATACATCAACAACGGGATTAATTGCAAACAAGCTTATATAGAGAAGGTATATGTAATGGCTAAAACGTCAGGTGTAATTCCAAACGTATTACAGCTGCCCCAAAAGGGGAGAAGTTCGCAGATTAAGGATTAACAAAGATTACGAGCTTAAATATGAAATAAAGCTGCAGATTAATTATTTAAAAAGAGTTTGACCACGCTGCCCAATAAATCCGTGCCACACACCCACTGTCACTAATAAACTAACAACTGGTAATAAAAACAGGCTAAATAAATCAAGTAAGTCCAACATTTTAAGCTCCTTTTTCGCACTTCAATTGCAATAAGTTAGCCACACTCGGTACTTGCTCACACACCTGCTCAAGCTGCGCTTGTTGATCTGCTTGCGTTGCAAGTACAGATTGCAGAAGTAAACTGATCAGTAACAACGCTGTAGTAACTATTTTTGCTAACATAACGTTCGGTTAAATATTAAGAATCGTACGTAATACATAACAAAGAGCATGCCAAAAACATAATCGTTTGATTTAAAAGAAAATAATAAAAAACACCAGTCTAACAAATAAAAAAAAAGCCAAACACTGGTTAATTTAACCAATATTTAGCTTTTAATTTTCCCAAATACGGAATTAGGGTTTCCCTATTTCGGGATATTACTCAGGAACAAACGCCAGCGCTTCTTCCAATAACGAAATTTGAGCATCTTTCTTATGACCATTTTCAGAAAGATGACGACGGTATGAACGTGCTCCTGGCTGACCTTGGAAAATACCCAGCATATGCCTTACAACATGCCAAAAGTTTGCACCTTGTGTCATTTCTGATTCTATATAATCAAACATATTGCGCACCACTTGGTGCCGAGTCAACATTGTACTTTGCTCATCACCATAAATTAGCTTATCAACTTCAGCCAGCATATATGGATTGGCATATGCTTCACGTCCAACCATTACACCATCAATATGCTTTAAATGCGTTAAACATTCATCAATGGTTTTTACCCCACCGTTTAGTGAAATGTGACAATCACTAAAATCACGCTTAAGTTGGTAAACACGCTCATAATCGAGCGGCGGGATTTCACGGTTTTCTTTCGGGCTTAAACCTTGTAACCACGCTTTACGTGCATGGATTATAAAGTCACGACAACCCACATTATAATTAGCATCAATTAATGCAGTTAAGAACTCGTAAGAGTCTTGCTCGTCAATTCCAATACGCGTTTTAACGGTAACAGGAACGTCTGTTTCAGCTTTCATCGCCGAAATACATTCAGCCACTAACTGAGGCTCAGCCATTAAACAGGCACCAAAACGGCCATTTTGCACTCGATCAGATGGGCAACCGACGTTTAAATTAATCTCTTGATAACCATATTGGTCAGCACGTTTTGCGCATTCTGCTAAAGCTTTCGGATCGGAACCACCCAATTGCAATGCCACTGGTTGTTCATGTTGGCCAAAATGTAAGTAATCACCTTTGCCAAAGATAATTGCACCAGTTGTAATCATCTCAGTGTATAACACTGAATGCTTTGTTAATTGTCGATGGAAAGTACGACAATGCCTATCCGTCCAATCCAGCATTGGGGCTACAGAAAAACGTCTATTCACGCTACACCTCAGTAAATATGGGGTCGCGATTCTACTCGATTTTTTGTCTTTGCTCAATTTATATTCATAAAAGAGGGATTTGCTTAAAGACTTAACTACAAATAGTTAAATTGATTGTGGTAAGATGACTTTGATATCGAGGAACAATTTTATGACAGTTGAAGCATTAACAGAAAAAGCAAAAGTCGTTTGCAACGACAAAGGGGTTCGCTTTACGACAATTCGCGAGAAAGTTTTTCGCTTATTGGCTGGCACTCAATCAGGTGTTGGCGCGTATGATTTGCTAGAGCAATTAAAGCAAACTGAGCCTAATGCAAAACCTGCTACAATCTATAGAGCGCTCGATTTCTTAGCCGAAATGGGCTTTATTCACAAAATTGAAAGCACTAATGCATTTATGCTGTGCCATCATTTTGAACATACTCATCCAGTTCAGTTACTCATTTGCGAAAAATGCGGCCATGTTGAAGAGCTTCATTCTCACGCAATTGCGCACGAGCTGAACAACCAAGCGACAGATTTGGGTTTTAAAGTTGTAACTCAAACAATTGAAGCGCGTGGTATTTGCGCTAAGTGTCAATAAATATCAGAATTAGTTTGCAAAAATCGCAACTTCATTCTTGAATTATAGATGATATACGCCTAAAAAACGGAACCGGACTAAAACATGAATGTAGAATTCATAAACCCATTTATTTCTTCTTTACTCAATGTGTTATCAACAATGGCACAAACTGATCTGTCGCCGGGCAAGCCCAAAATAAAGAAAACAGAAGTGGCTGTTGGCGATGTATCAGGCTTAATCGGCATGGTTGGCCCACAAACTAAAGGTTCATTGTCTATAACCTTTGACGGCGAACTTGCCATGACCATTATGGAGCGTATGCTCGGTGAACGCCCTGAGAAAATAGATGAAGAAGTCACCGACATGGTTGGTGAAATTACCAATATGGTTGCCGGTGGTGCTAAAAACTTACTAGGCGACAAGGGCTACGAATTTGATATGGCAACGCCCGTTGTTGTTTCAGGTAAAGACCACACTATCACTCATAAGTGTGAAGGCCCTAAACTTATTATGCCGTTTACATCGGATTTCGGTGCAGCACATATTGAGGTTTGTTTCGACAAACTATAATTATGAGCTGGCAACAAAAAAGCTTTCAATTAAAACCTCGTGCGCGAGGTTTTCATTTAATAGACGCTGAAATTACGCATCATCTTGCTGAACTGAGCAAATATCGTATTGGCATACTGCACCTATTTATACAGCATACATCTGCTAGTTTAACGATTAACGAAAATGCCGATCCAACCGTGCGCATTGATATGGAAACTCATTTCAATAAGTTTGTACCACAAGGTCAAAGTTATTATCAGCATGATTACGAAGGTGATGATGATATGCCAGCGCACATTAAGGCAAGCACACTGGGTTCAAGTATCTCAATTCCCATTGCTAATGGTCAGCTTAATATGGGCACGTGGCAAGGTATTTATCTTGGTGAGCACAGAGATTACGGAGGTGCTCGTACCTTAGTCGCTACAATACAGGGCGAGGTATTCTAAACCTCGCACTTAGCAGCAAAATAAAACTATTCTTGGATATACTTATATTCAACCCGAGGGGTTATGTTGCACAGAAGTTCGTAAGGAATGGTTGTTGCGAACTGCGCAATTTGCTCAACTGGCAAATTTGGTCCCCATAACTCGACTTCATCACCTAAGGCTACTGAGTCGTCATCGCCAATTTCTACGGTGATCATATCCATCGACACACGACCAACAATCGTAAAGCGTTTACCTCGAATCATCACTGGTGTGCCATTTGGCGCATGTCTTGGGTAGCCGTCGCCATAACCCATTGCTACCACACCAATTCGAGTATCGCTCGCTGCACGCCAGGCACTGCCATAACCAACCGTTTCACCCGCTTTTACATCACGAATAGCAATAATACTACTGGTTAATCGCATTACTGCCGTTAATTGATGATCTTGCCCTGTTGAATCGATCATTGGTGATACACCATAAAGCATTAAGCCAGGTCTAACCCAATCACAATGACTATTTGGCCAACCAACAATGCCCGCTGAATTTGCCAAGCACAGTTCGTTATTTCTTCCTTTAATACTATCGAAAAAGAGCGCCATTTGCTCAGTTGTTTTACCGTCGTCAAGATCGTCTGCGCAGGCAAAGTGTGTCATTAACTTAATATTTTCAGCTACACTATTACAGCACTCTAAACGCGTGTACATATCATGACAATGGCTTGGCTCAATTCCTAAACGATGCATGCCGGTATCAAGTTTTAACCATGCAGTTATTGGGCTTGCAAGCTGTGCGTTTTCAAGCATAACCAGCTGCGCTTCATCATGCACCACAATATTAAAGTTACTGGTTGCTGCAATCGCTAAATCTTCCGCGCGAAAAACCCCTTCTAGCAGCACGATTGGTTTAATTACACCACCTGCGCGTAACGCCAAGGCTTCGTCAATTCTGGCAACCGCAAAAGCATCTGCGTCAACTAGATTTTGCGCAATAGTCACTAAACCATGCCCGTAAGCATTGGCTTTTAACACAGCCATAATGCGTGAACCCGGCGCAAGCTCTTTTACTCGCGCTAGATTATGATTTAACGCTGTTAAATTGATTTCGGCGCAAGCGAGTCGCATTAATACTCATCATCCACTGCAGGTCCTGCGTAGTTGTCAAATCGCGAGAATTGACCTTGGAAGGTTAAGCGTACTTTACCAATTGGGCCGTTACGCTGCTTACCAATAATAATCTCAGCGACGCCTTTATCGGTTGAATCCTCGTTATAAACTTCATCACGATAAATAAACATGATTAAGTCGGCATCCTGCTCGATTGAACCCGATTCACGTAAGTCGGAGTTAATTGGACGTTTATCAGCACGTTGCTCTAGTGTACGGTTAAGCTGAGACAGCGCAATAACAGGACATTCAAGCTCTTTTGCTAAGGCTTTGAGAGAGCGTGAAATTTCGGCGATTTCTAATGTTCGGTTGTCTTGTAAGCTTGGCACTCGCATTAGCTGAAGGTAATCCACCATAATCATGCTAATTCCGCCATGATCACGAGCGATACGACGCGCACGTGAACGTAACTCGGTAGGTGTTAGGCCTGATGAATCATCGACAAACATTTTGCCTTTTTCAATTAACAATCCCATGGTTGACGATAAACGCGCCCAATCATCATCATCTAGCTGACCGGTACGCACTTTAGTTTGGTTAATACGACCAAGGGATGCCAGCATCCTCATCATAATCTGCTCTGACGGCATCTCTAGCGAGAAAATAAGCGTTGGCTTGTCTTGCGTCATTGCAGCATGCTCTGCAAGGTTCATGGCAAAGGTGGTTTTACCCATTGAAGGACGCGCGGCAACAATAATTAAGTCTGACGGTTGCATACCCGCCGTCATTTTGTCTAAATCGCTGTAGCCAGTACTTACACCCGTTACACCGTCTTGCGGTGATTGATATAACTCTTCAATTTTGTCGATGGTTTTTTCCAGAATATTATGAATATTCTGCGGACCATCTGAGCTTTTTGTACGTTGCTCAGCAATTTTAAATACTTTGGTTTCAGCTAAATCGAGTAAGTCGTGGCTATCTCGCCCTTCAGGGTTATAACCGGCATCAGCAATTTCATTAGCCACATGGATCATCTCACGAACAACTGCGCGCTCGCGAACAATTTCAGCGTAAGCATTGATGTTCGCTGCACTTGGCGTGTTTTTAGCGATTTCGCCTAGATAAGCAAATCCACCAATTGAATCCAGCTCATTGGTTTTTTCTAATGTTTCAGAAATAGTAATTAAATCGATGGGTTGACCGCTTTCAACTAGCTTTTCCATCGCTTCAAAAATGAGCTTGTGGGTGCGGGTATAAAAGTCTTGCGCAACAACTCGCTCGGCAACACGGTCCCATGCTTCATTATCAAGCATTAGGCCGCCCAACACCGACTGTTCAGCTTCAATTGAATGCGGAGGGACTTTTAAGGTATCTAACTGTTTATCTGCTTTTGCCATGACTGGATTTAACTCGAAGAGAATCTAGCTATTCTAACCAGAACCAATAAAAAAACCCAGCATTGAGCTGGGCTTTATTAAATATGCGCGATGATTAATTGTATTTTAACTCAATACGACCATTTACTGTGTCGATTTCGATTTCAACATCACCATCTTTCAGCTGAAATTCAAGTGAGCTTGATGGGCCATATTTTGCTTTTTTAGGTTTATCTTTTGATAGACCATTTCTAATTTTACCGCCAGCGTGAGCTGCTATTTCAACATCTGCTGATAAGTCACGCGGTAATTTAAACAAAATATCACCATTAACTGTTTCAGCTTGAATATTGGCGCCACGGCTCAAAGCTTTCATAGCAACTTCAACTTCTCCGCCTACCGTTGTAATTTCAAAGTTTTTAATTGTATCAGCGTTAATTTCTACGTCGCCATTAACGCTTTCGATGCGAATATCGTGACTCAGCGTTGTACTTTTTAAATCGCCATTTACTGCCTCAAAACGCATATCACCTTGTGAATTAGTATCACGAATATCACCATTAACCGTTTCGATACGAATTTGACCGTTTAGGTTGTGTGATTTAATGTCGCCATTTACGGTATCAAGATTGATACGACCCGTAACATCTTGAATATCAATATCACCATTTACAGTATCCAGTACAATGCCAGCGCTAAGCTCCGCGATATCCATGTCGGCGTTTACACTTTCGATATTGATTAAATGTGTTTTTGGCACAAAGATGGTGAGCTTAGAACCTTTACCGTCTTTACGACTGTAATGATTTGGCATTTCCACAATAAACTCGGTACGTCCGCCTTTTTTGTTACGGAAGATATAACCATCCGCTCGGTCATCAAGGGTACCCGAAACTTGCATTTGCTGCTTATCCCAGCCTTTTAGGATAATTTCGCCCTGATCATTTTCAATATATATTTTGTTATTGCTTGGTACATCGATAGTTTTATCGATAAGCTCGCCGGCCATCAATGAAAACGATAATAAACTACTACAAACAAAAGCTAATAATTTCATAACACTTCCTCTTAAATTCGTTGCCAGCTAGGCTCATGAACCTTGTTAATTAAATCGAGTTGTTGCTGGTAAACCTGCGACAACATTCTTAGTAATGTGGCGTTTTCTGGCTCATTTTCTAACGCTAACTTAATCGCTTTTTCTGCTTCTTCTAATTCTGCTAATTGCGCCTGCCAATTATCAGCAAGGGCTTTTTGATCGCTGTACTTTACAAGCAAGGCTTGCTTTTCATGTTTAAAGGTTTGCGTCATCGCTTTTAAGCCCGCCTCATATTGACTGCTTTGTTGGTTAAAAAACACTTGATAACTCAGTAAACCTAAACACATACACGCAGCTAACGCGGTAACTTGTTGCCAAACATGAGACTTTTTACTCGTCTGTGTTGGCTGGTTAGCAATCGCGTTTTCCACGCCCTGCCATAAATCTTTTTTAGGGCTAACCTCAGTTGGCAATTGAGCAACTGCTTCATCTAGCATTTTGTCTAAATTAGTCTGTTTCATTACTCATCCACTCTTTTAATAAACTACGTGCTCTGTGGTACTGCGCTTTAGAAGAGCCCACAGCCATATTTAACTGTTCTGCAATTTCTTCGTGGCGATACCCTTCTACCGCAAACAATACAAATACAAGTCGCGCTTTTTCTGGTAGCCGCACTATGTATTTATCTAACCCGTTTAAGCCGTGGCACATATCCACTTCTTGTTCTGGCATACCCGCCTGTTCAAAACTAACAACTTTTTGCAACCAATTGGTTTGCCGACGCAAATAACTAATAGTGATATTTGCCGCTACACTGTGTAACCAGGTAGTAAATTTTGCTTTGCCATCAAAACTAGATAGCTTTTGCCATAGTTGAACAAACACTTCTTGAAGTGCTTCCTCAGCAAGGCTTTCATTTGCGGTTAAACGTAAAGTAAGTGCAAAAACGCGTTTATAGTGACGGTTATACAAGTCATGGAATGCTTGTCTATCGCCCATATTCACTTTTTCGATTAACTGCAGATCAAAGTTTGCTTCTTGTTCTTTTACAAAACGCTGCTCTGCATCAATTAACACATTTACTTCCCTAGTGTTGTTTTCTTGTTGATTACTTTATTAGACGTAAGAAGGGTTTGGAAAGGTTTAAATGAAAATAAATTTTTTTGAGAAAAATAAAACGCCCTTTAAAAAGAGCTTTTTATTAGATAGTTATCTTAGATTATAAGTAGCGCCAGCCTTTGAAGACGAGTCTGGAAGTACCGCCACCATCACCATCACCGACAGAATACTCACCTAAAGCAACGTCGTAATGAACCGAGCCTGCGCCACATGCCGTAATAGTATTTGCCCTTATAGCCCCTTTAAAAACTGTTGATGAGCCGATAAACACATCTGAATAAGGAGAGTAAATAACACCATACATATCCCCCGTTCCTGACATTTCCACTCCCCAAGGACCTCTTGGCCTTTGGCAGTTTAATGAACTACTGGCTTTGTCATTATAGGCCGAATAAATTGTAAAGCTTGGTGTTTTTGAAGCTTGTCTAAAGCCTTCACTGCTATCTGATGCAAAAGGTTTTTTAAATACTGCTTTGCCAAGAATATAAACAACGACTGAAACCCCCTCTTGAATTTCAATCTGTGAACCACCGTTCGCGGAGTAATTCCAGTCACCTTTAACGAATACGTGAATTGTTTCATTATCTAAGTTATTGTCTGATTTCTTAAAAACAAGTCGACCGCCATTAATCTCTACGTTGTTAAAGAAAAAGATGCTTTGAGTGGTACCAAAAACATGCTTAGACACAGGTGAATAACTACTACTGCCGCCACGAATATAACTTCCACTTTGAGATGACAGCTCAAAACGACTATCCCACCTTGATAGATCCAAATCATCAAAACTGCCCATACCATTTAAAATATGGGAGAACTCAGACGTAATCTGTAAAAAATCACACGACTTCTTTGGGTTTTTTAAATCTTCGGGTCTGATGTTGTTAGGATCTACCGCTTCAACCTCAGCAACCGACACTGTCTGTTTAAACTTTGCATGCGACAATAATGTTCCATCGTTATCTCTCGGTGTATCTGACTCATCATTAGTGGTCAAATTTGCACCACTATACTTTAATGCAAACTCTTCATTATTCAGATTACTTATAAAGGTAGTTGATGCAGTTCCGTAACTCAGATTACCTTCTGCACGCACCACGCCACCTACACCACCGACAAAATCAACGGACCCTTTCGTTAAAATATCTTCGGTAACACGAGTTCCTTCAATTGTACCTACAGGCATTTCAACACCTGAGCCTCCAGATATCGTTATGTCACTGTTTGCGTGTAGCGTTCCTGCAACACTGGTTCCGCCTGTAACCGATATAGTGCCCGTTGTTGTTACATCGCCCCAAACTAAAGCGCCACCGTCGATTAGCACATCAGAGTTTTTGTTCAACGTTGAAATATTCGCTTTATTTGAATAATCAAGTGTTGGATCTCGTGAGTCATAACTGTTTACACTGCCGCCCGCTTTAACACCAACACCACTACAACCAACTAAAAACTGTTCAAACGGAAAACTCTTATCGATTGATTGAATATAATCAAATAAAGCGACTGTATTATTCAAGCCTTCGTAGCGACTACCCAAACTTCTAATTTCAATTAAGCCATCGCTGTTTTGTGAAACTTTCGCATTGAAAGCCATGTCATCTATACTTGCACTACCAGATACATTTCCACTACCTTCTTCACCAACCCTGATAATATCGTCTTTGGAGATATTCGGGTTATTGTTAATTTTATCTTGTAGTAATTTATGGGTTTCAAAAATCCCCTTTTCAGATACTAAACGAGCATTCATTTTCTTTTGATAATTGCCAGTTAATCTTTCTTGGATAACATTATCTCGTAATGAATTTAATACGATGATGCTTGTCATCGTGGTTAAAATCATAACGGATAGTAAAACAACCCCTTTTTGATTATTCATTAGTTCAATGCCTCCTCCAGTATCTTGCCACTCAGCGCAATATCTATTCGAAATCCATTTGCGAGCATATCCACATTTAAACTTTCTGGTGTAACAGTAACCTCTACCAAATTTCCATTTATGCGATAACTAATATCTTGTAAGCCAGTTAATAAGACTTCTTCATCTCCCGCGTTGACTCTGCAGCGAAGCTGATTGTCAACTAAGGTAAATGTCTCACTAAACGGCACAGCAGGTTTGCTACTATTGCAAGCTGTTGAGCCTAAGGTTTCTTGTTGAACCACAATAGTATTGGCGTTTGGGGAACCTGGTGTCCTTCTTGTTTGTTTTAAACTACGGGAAAATACTTCCGAGCTATACCTTAAAACCTCTTGTGCATTTTCAAGCTCTTTTGATGTCTCAACAGATTCACTCAATGCAATATATACAAAGGAAATACCTGTCATTAAAAAGCTACTTACCGCTAAAGCTACCATCACCTCAACAAGCGTAAATCCATTTTTTACATATTTTATCATCGCTAGCAGCTCCCAGAAATATCAGGAAAACTAGCTTCAATTTCGACGCGATTTGCTAAATTATTATCATTGATTCGCTTGTCAGACCAACTCACGCCAACGCGAAAAAAATCGCTGTTGAAGTTATTCTCAAAATCAATTGTATATTTGTTAAATTGAGCATCAGGAGTTACATCAGCAAATGTAACATTGCCCTTTTGTAAATCACACAGATTGACCCAAGTTTGCTCAACTGCATTATTTGCTTGTAAAAGTGACAAGGTGTAATCAAATGAGTTAGTGGCATATTTTAGTGATTGCAATTGTCCAGCAGCCATACCTAGTAAAGCAAAACTTGAAACAACCAGTGCTACCATTACCTCAACAAGCGAAAATCCGGCTTGGTTTGTGTATTTTTGTATTTTGCTCATTAACAACTCCCTTTTTCAATCTTACTTTGTCCACTGGCATACACACGAAAACAGCGATCTGTCGTATCACTATCTCGATCACTAATATCAATGCTAGTAACGGGGAACTCACCTAAAGGAGTAATATTTTGTGTAGCTATGCCAGAAATAACCACCCCTGTTTGGTCATTGTCAAAAACCACAAAAGTCTGATTATCGATACTAGCTAGCCAATTTGAGCCTTGCGCGGTTAAAGTCACTTCTTTCTCTAATTTAACCGCTTCACTTCTCGCCATCTTAAACGTACTCATTAACTCATTAGCAGTACTAACGATACGGTCTTGCTTGATATTATTGAGCAAATTTGGTGCTGCAACAGCTGATACTATTCCGATGATTGCAACAACAATAATTACTTCAATCAAAGTAAATCCATATTCTGTTTTCATTTGATCAATTCCAACAAGATGAAAGCGAAGCCGACGTTACACCCTGCTGATTAATAGAGAGTAAACCGCATTTATCACCAACTTGTGCCCCTTTTGGTGCAGCTGTTAATGAAAACTCGGTATCATTTTCAGGCTTATAACTGTAGGCATAATAATCTGATGCTTTAAATGTGATATTTTGTTCATTAGGGTATCGACCTAAGCGCGTATAGTTTCGTTCCAATATGCCAGCTTGTTGCATAAGGTATTGCTGCGCTTCGGCACGTCGACCATCTTTCACATAATCACCATAAGCTGGCAACGCAATCGCTAGCAAAATACCAATAATGGTAACAGCTATCATTACTTCAACTAGGGTAAACCCGGTCTCTTTGAATAAGTGCCTTTTTCTCACTTTGTATCCCCCTAAAATACATGCCAAAAACATGACAACGCTGTCATTATTACGCAATATTCATGCAAATCAATACCTTTCAGTTATATGTTAATTTCTTTTTGTAAATGTAAGTGAACACTCAAGCGTGATAAGGGAGTCAGCAAAGAGGGAATTACAGGCATAAAAAAACCGAGCAAATGCTCGGTTTTTTACTAATCAAGAAACTTGATTAAGCTTCAGCGATAACAATTACTTTAATAGTAGTTGTTACTTCTGAGTGAAGCTGGATAGCTACATCGAATTCACCTGTTTCACGGATAGTACCGTTAGGTAGACGAACTTCTGATTTAGCAACTTCTAGGCCTACAGCTGTGATAGCGTCAGCAATATCGCGAGTACCGATAGAACCGAATAGCTTACCTTCGTCACCAGCTTTAGATACAAGAGTAACTTCAGCTAACGCTTCTAGTTTCTCTGCACGAGCTTGTGATGCTGCTAGTTCTTCAGCTACTTTAGCTTCTAACTCAGCACGACGTGCTTCGAAAGATTCAATGTTAGCTTTAGTTGCTGGAACTGCTTTGCCTTTAGGGAAAAGGAAGTTACGTGCGTAACCTGCTTTTACAGAAACTTGGTCGCCAAGCGCACCAAGGTTACCGATTTTATCTAGTAGAATAACTTGCATGTCTCTACACCTTTTAAAAACTAGTTAAACCGCTGCTTACTTATGTAAGTCAGTGTATGGAAGAAGGGCTAAGTAGCGTGCGCGCTTGATAGCTGCAGCTAGTTGACGCTGATATTTAGCGCTAGTACCTGTGATACGGCTAGGTACGATTTTGCCACTTTCTGTGATGTAGTTTTTAAGAGTAGCTAGATCTTTATAATCGATTTGTTGTACGCCTTCCGCTTTGAAGCGGCAGAACTTACGACGTCTGAAGTAACGTGCCATGAGATAAATCTCCAATAGTAATTCTTTCAATATGATGAGCATGTAACACTAACTGACTCACGCCATTTCGGCCTTCGTGACGGTTAATAAAACCGCGAACAGTAAGTTGCGTGCCCATATCAATATCTTGAGTTTGCTGTTTTAAGCCTTCGCCACTTGCAACCACTTGAATGCGAACATAACTACTACGATTAAGTCCTGCTTCCATTTGCGTAGATTTGTGTTCTAACACAAAAATGCAGTGTGGTATTCCGGCTGGGCTTTGACTGAATTTAGGTTTTTTACAAACCGTGCCAGACAAAACGAACTGGTTATCAGTCATACAAGTCTCAAAAACGATTAAGCTTCTGCAGCTTCTTTCTTCTCTTCTTTAGCAAGAGGAGAAGCTTCAGTTACAGCATTTTTAGTACGCATAACTAGGTTACGTAGTACTGCATCGTTGTAGCGGAAAGAAGTTTCAAGCTCGTTGATTACTTCAGTTGGTGCTTCAACGTTCATTAGAACATAGTGTGCTTTGTGAAGCTTTTCGATTGGGTAAGCCAGTTGACGACGACCCCAGTCTTCTAAACGGTGAATTTGACCACCAGCTTCAGTGATAGAACCAGTATAACGCTCGATCATACCAGGAACTTGCTCACTTTGGTCTGGGTGAACCATGAATACGATTTCGTAATGACGCATGGGTATTCCTTACGGTTAATTTAGCCTCGTACCGTTTCGACCGGTCGGTTTAAGGCAAGGAAAACAAAGTTTAAATGGTCGAAAGAGCGCACATTTTACGCACATTGAGTGCAGAGTGCAAATAGATTTTTTAAGAGAATTTCAGGGTTCAGGGTTCAGGGTTCAGGGTTCAGGGTTCAGGGTTCAGGGTTCAGGGTTCAGGGTTCAGGGTTCAGCAAAGCTTCTGAAACCTGACCCTTATAACAACAGACTAATTAAGCGCCTGGCTCCATAATTGAAGTAGTGCCTTTTTTCGCAAGCTCAGCAAGATCTTTATCAATCCAGAATAATGCTTTACCGTCTTCGCCTACTAATTCAATTTTGTCTAAAATACCTTTAAACAGCTTTTCTTCTTCATGCTGTTCAGCAACATACCACTGTAAAAAGTTAAATGTAGAATAGTCATGAGTGGTAAACGCAACGTGCGTTAATTCATTAATTGCTTTGGTGATTTGACACTCGTGCTCCAGAGTTTCTCGAAATACATCACCTAACGACGCAAACTCATGTGGTGGCGCAGCGATCGACCCTAAAATTGGCATAGCGCCAGTTTCACTGACATAAGTGAACAAACGATTCATATGATCCATTTCTTCTAACGCGTGCTTACGCAGCAATTCTGCCGCACCTTCAAACCCTTTATCTTCACACCATGCACTCATTTGTAAATAAAGGTTTGATGAATAAAACTCTAAATTGATTTGCTCATTTAATTTTTCAACCATTGCAGGTGCTAACATAACTGACTCCACGACTAAATAGATTAACTAATACCAATTCATTTAATTGCTATGAACTCACAGATTAAACAAATACTAACTGCGCCTAAATTTTTCGATGTTAAATAACACCATAAGAACAATATCGCTTTGTTAGCATTTCATTTATCCTGCGCTGTATTTAATTACACACGTAACAGAATTGATTTAAAAGCCCGCATTGTAAGCGTTAAGCAGTTAAATGCAAGGCATTTAACTGCTTAATTTAATTAAAGAAAAACGTGAATAAAAGGGTAATAAAAACAAGTCTTATTTGTTTCAGAGATTCGCTAGAACAGCCTCTGCACTTGAAACTTCAAAGGCTTTAGGCTCTTCTAGCCACAATTGAGTAACAGTTTGATTTTCAACAAGCATGGCGTAACGCTGTGAACGATAACCACCAAATACACCTGTTTCCATACCTAGCCCTAACGCTTTAGTGAACGCGCCATCACCATCTGCCAACATATCAATATTCGCTGCGCTCTGTGCATCACCCCACGCCTTCATTACAAACGCATCATTAACTGAGATACAAATAATGCGGTCAATTCCTTTTTCTTTAAATGCATTAAAATTCTCAACAAAACCCGGTAAATGCCTTGCTGAACAGGTTGGAGTAAATGCACCCGGTACTGCAAACATCACTACTTTTTGATTTGCGAATAAATCAGCAGTCGATGGCGTAGTCATACCATTTTCAGTTAATAGGTTAAATGTATGGTTTGGCAGTGTTTGGTTCGTTTTAATCATATTTGTGTCTCCCAATTGTTGGCGAATAACCACTATTGTAGACCTAAAGAATGACGAATTTGAACCATCTTCTGCTCTAAATCACTTTGTATTCCTTGTACTTGCGTATTTGATTGCTGCACACGCGTTTTAAGCTGTGCCATCGCGCGCGAAAACTCATTCAAATAATTACTTTGTTCAAGGGCAAAACTACTTGCTTGATTTGCCACTTCAGAGGCTGATAGCGCATTATCCGCAACACTGCTCGCGGTTTCTTTTAGTTGTGTTGCCGATTTTGTTTGCTGGCTTGCATTGTCTGCTAGCTCGCCCATTTGTTGCGAAACTTGCTGTGAACTTAACGTTAAGCCATCTAACTGTTGTTTTATGCTTTGCAATGAGCTTTGGGTTTGCTTCGCAAGCTGCCTTACTTCATCGGCGACCACGGCAAATCCTCGTCCATGTTCGCCTGCGCGCGCCGACTCAATCGCGGCATTAAGCGCAAGTAAATTGGTTTGCTCGGCAATGGAGTTGATAACTTCGAGAACAGACGCCACATCACTCACGCCTTTCAGTAGCTGGTCCATCGAATCCATACCCGATTGCACTTGTTGTTGGGTCTTGTTGCTCGCCACCAGCATCGATTCAGATTGATTTACACTGGTTTCCATTGCACTGAATGTTAGCTCCGCATTGTTTTTTACCGTGCCGTTAATATCATTAACTTGCTCGCCAATTTCTGTCACTTGACTCAACAGAGTTTCGCTTTGCACAACTTCATCTATCGATTGCTCTGACGCCGTTAGCATTACTTTTAGCTGCTCACTCATATTTGCTAAAAAGTCGCTCACTAGTTGCAAGGTTTCTGCGCGTTCTTGTGCTTCTAATTTTTGCTTTTCAATCAACTGATTAAAGTACTGCGCAATTTCACCCATTTCGGTTTTTGGGTTATCTGTTTGAATATGCTCTAAGTTATCGTTTTCAATTAGCTTAGAAAATGCGTTTCTGAGTGCCCTCACAGGTGTAAGCACTTGCTTTCTTTGTGTAAAATAAACCACTGCAGCAATCACAAATAGTCCTACAACCGCCACTAACAAGGTATAAAACACGCGCTTTTCGATTAATGCCTGCTCATCACGCAATTGTTTTTCAGCAGTTAAAATGCTGTTAGTTAACGTGCTAATTTCTTCTCGAAGTGATGAAATTCCCAACTCACGTTGTTCATTTAAACGCTTGGTATTTGCCAACTCTTTTGGCAAACGATTGGGTAAACTAACAAGTTCAGCTTGGATCTCTTCACCAAGATCTTCAGGCTCATCGCCCGTTAGCATTAGTTCGTCTTCATCAATATTAGGGTCAAAAACACCTAATAAGGGTAGGTTTTCAATCTCTTTTGCAACTCGTGTCAGTTCAGTCAGAACCAAATTGGTACTTTCTAAATTGTTTTCTTTCAATGCGATAACAAGTTGCACGACATTTGTTTGATAGGCATTTGCCAATACATAAAAACGTGTTTGGCCATTTGAGCTTTGCGCTTTCTGCGCGTACTGACTTAAAGCACTAGCATAATCTGCCATTTCATTGAGCGCATGGTCAATCAATGCATTTTTATTACCGCTTAACTTACCCAGTGCCAAGTATTTTCCGTCAATGCCGCTTTTTAGCTGTGTTAATTGCGCTTGCAAAGAGGACGAAATAGAGGCCGGTAAAATCGTTAACTTTTGCTCAACCGATTCAATATGTGACTTTGCCAAAGTTAAGTACTGGTTATCACCATAAGTTAAATAATCTTGCAGGCTATTCGCTAAGTCGACTACAACCGTATTTTTAAGCTGATTGTACGAAACAGTTTGTTGATTAAGGGTGTTTATTGTTTGGCTTGCCCACAAAAGTACAACAGCAAGTGCAATACTGATGGCACTTAAAACGACTAAAAGTAATCGGGTAAAACTTGAAACGCGCATAGGGCACTCTAAATCTATTAACTTGCCCTGCGAGTATATGACTTTATTATGACGTTTTTGTTTCAGTCATCGCTGCTTTGACATAAACGTCAAAGCGATTTTTCTTAGTTTTGATTTGCATCGACGGCGTTTTTTCAGCTAAAAAGGGCGCGTAATCAGGGCGTTTTACCACAACTCGTTTCGATGCTAATTGATACGCTGGCGCTAACAATTCATCAGCATCTAAATCAGAACCAACTAATGATTGAAACACCCGCATTTCTTTTTTCACCGCCGCTGATTTTTCACGGTGTGGAAACATGGGATCAAGGTACACTACGTCAATTTCGCTATGAGTATCTGGCAACAACTGGTGACTCGAGCCAAATGCCATTTTCATACGCTCGCTCATCCAACTGCCAATTTCGGCATCAAGATACGCGCGCTCTAAGCCATCAAATAAAAGTGCAGCAACAACTGGGTGACGCTCATGTAACGTCACTGTACAGCCAAGCGATGCCAAAACAAAACCATCACGCCCCAATCCGGCTGTACCATCAAGTACATGCGGTGTGATGCCTTTGCCCTTGTTTAAACCAATTGCTTTAGCGATAGCCTGCCCTTTACCACCACCAAATTTGCGTCTGTGTGCAGCAGCACCTGTTACAAAATCAACACGAATCGCCCCCAATTTTGGCTCATCATTTTTGCTTAATGCCAACCCATCGCGCTCATAATGAAGGGAAAATAACGGATTGCTCGATAACCATTCAGATAACGCAAAGCGCTTATCAAGCTGTTCAAGGTAGTCTTTTTGTTCAGGAATGCTGTTAGCAATTAACACAGAAAATCCATTGCTAAATATTGAGATGACAACATTATAGTGATTAGCAAAGTATTTTTATACGCGAATAATGCAAACTTGTTAAAATAGCTCAATATCGTCCTGCGACGTAATTTCGTTAATTTCTTCTCTTTGTTGTTCTTGTTCAAGTCTTTCAAGTATTTTTTCACGCTCTTTCATAATGTGGTCAAGGTATGTCATCACTTCATTAAATGAGCTTTGAATTTCATCACCAACGGTTAAATGATAGCGCAAACTTTCTACAGTCTCTTCTACTGAGCCTAAAATGTATTCTTCTTGGTCTGACTCTAACGCTAACCGCGGCACCGTATCACAAAAGCGCTGGTATAAGGTTTCGATTAACTCAACCGACACTTTACTATTGTTATACAAGCTTTGTAGCTGTGCACGCAGTGTACTGTCGACCAGTTCAAACGTTTTAGTGATTTGTTGCGCTTGCTCCGATAACTGATTATGCAATTCGAGTGTACCAAGCTTGGCGTTTGTTGCTTCCAAAATATGTGGAAACAAATCTTTATAACGACCATAAAGTGGCGCGTCATCTACAGGCATATTTTTTACTAACAGCGAGACATTCGGGTAGTTAATAATTGTGCGCGAACCAAAATCGATAAACCGCTCGCCTTCTTTCGCGTTGAGCATCAGCTCCTTCTCAAGAGGGCATACCGCGCTATTGTTGGAGAAAAATTCATTACCACTTTCAAACCAAAACGCTGTGACAACATTTAAATTAAGAGGTGAAAAAAACTCAAATAAACACTCAGAAAGGCGCGTAAGAGACTTAACACCATAAGTTTGACTTACATACCGCATAGCGCGCCCCATATCGCTGTAATCTGTCATTGCGATTGCAGCAGTATTTTGCGCTTGTTCTATATCTTGCTTTAATAATTGTGACTGCTTTTTATATTGGTGAAGTACTTTAATGCGTGCTAATAACTCTTCTGTTTCAAATGGTTTAACGATGTAATCATCCGCACCAGAATTATAGCCTTTGATGCGCTCTTCAAGAGAGCTACGAGACGATAAGAACATGATTGGAATATCTTGGGTATCAAGTTGTTGTTTTAACTTGCTACATACTTCAAACCCATTAATACCTGGCATTTCAACATCGAGCAAAATGATATCGGGATGCGTATCCCTTGCCATTTTAATGCCCTCTTCACCATTATATGCATGACTTACTTGGTTATTATCGGTGAGCGTTTTTTCGATTATTTGGTGGATTAGCTTGTCATCATCAATAGCAAGTACACTGGTTAACATGCCTAAACCTATATTATTTATTAGCTAAAATTAAGCATAGACTTAACCAAATGAAATGCATAAAAAAACCGCTAAATTTTAGCGGCTTATTAGGGTCTGTTGACCTTTGCTATTCTACTTTTGTTCTCTTTGAGCGTGCTTTTATCGCGGCGCTCGATGTGTGGCCTAGCAATCTAAGCGAATATCGAGCAAAGCTTCCGCGTCCTGCTCACGCCCCTTACCTACATCCATATAGGCAACAATGAGAAAAGTGCGCTCAAAAGAACCGTTCGGCAGCGCTTGATTGGGTTTTCTACTGTGTTATCGGCTGACTCACATAGAATAACTATGCCACGCAGCCTCTCTGCCTTGTATAAAACCCAATCAAACGGCTGCAAAAACGAACTTGAAAGGTCAACAGACCCTAGATTTATTGAATACCGCTGTGGCGCAGCAAGGCATCCACATTTGGCTCTCGCCCTCTAAATGCAACAAATAGTTCCATAGGCTCTTTTGAGCCGCCCATTTCTAATACATTATTTAAGAATGATTGGCCTGTCTCTGCATTAAAAATGCCTTCATCTTCAAAACGAGAGAACGCATCTGCAGAAAGCACTTCAGCCCATTTGTACGAATAATATCCTGCTGAATAGCCACCAGCAAAAATGTGACTAAAGCCATGTTGAAAACGGTTGAACTCTGGCGCTTTAACTACTGAAACTTGTTCGCGCACCTTATTTAAAATTGTTTGAATTTCATCCCCTTTAGCAGGGTCATAATCAGCATGGATATGGAAATCAAATAATGAGAACTCTAATTGACGAATCATCATCATTGCTGATTGATAGTTTTTAGCCGCGAGTAATTTTTCAAGTAAATCTTTAGGAAGCGGCTCACCTGTTTCATAGTGACCCGAAATAAACGCCAGAGCATCTTCTTCATAACACCAGTTTTCTAAAAATTGGCTTGGTAATTCAACCGCATCCCACGCCACACCATTAATGCCCGAAACCGCGCCCACATCCACTTGCGTTAGCATATGGTGAATACCATGACCAAACTCATGGAATAAAGTGGTTACTTCGTAGTGTGTAAATAACGCTGGTTTATCACCAACCGGTTTATTGAAGTTACATACCAAATAAGCCACAGGCAATTGTACGTCACCATTAGCACGCACTTTGCGGCCAATGCAATCATCCATCCACGCGCCACCGCGTTTATGGTCGCGCGCATATAAGTCTAAATAGAATGAACCGCGTTTTTCGCCGCTGTTATCAAAAATCTCAAAAAAGCGAACATCTTTGTGCCACGTATCAACACCTTGTACTTCTTTAACCTCAATACCAAATAGACGGTTTACGGTTTCAAACAAGCCACTTAGCACTTTGTTTTCCGGGAAGTATGGGCGCAAAATTTCATCTGAAATGGCGTATTTTTCCTGCTTAAGCTTTTCACTGTAATAGGTGTAATCCCATGCTTCTAACTTGCTAATACCGTGTTTTTCGTTTGCATAGGCAGTTAGCTCTGCAAGTTCTGCTTGCGCTTGAGGTTTTGATTTTGTTGCAAGGTCATTTAAAAAATCGAACACTTGTTGTGGCGATTCTGCCATTTTGGTTGCCAGTGACTTATCTGCAAAGTTTTCGAAATCGAGCAATTGCGCCAGCTCATGACGAAGTGCAAGCTCTTCGGCCATAATGGCGCTGTTATCAAACTCACCGGCATTTGGGCCTTGATCAGACGCTCTGGTGCTAAATGCAATATAGGTTTCTTTACGCAGTTCACGGTTATCCGCATGGGTCATCACAGGTAAATACGATGGAAAATCGAGCGTAAATAACCAACCTTCCAACTCTTTACTTTCCGCTGTGTGTTTTGCAAGAGCAATTGCTGACTCTGGTAAGCCCGCTAAATCCGCTTCATCTGTGATGTGTTTTTGCCAAGCAAGCGTGGCATCCATCACATTATTGCCAAACTTAGCAGCAAGCTCTGATAAACGTGCAACAATTTCGCCGTAACGTTTTTGTTTTTCTTCAGGCAATGCAATGCCTGAAAGTTTAAAGTCACGCAAGCTATTATTGATCGCTTTTTGCTGTGCCTCTGAAAGGTTTGCAAACTCATCGCTTTCAGCAATCGCTTTCGTTGCTAAAAATAACCCCTGGTGTTGACCAACAAAGGTTGAATATTCCGAGATAAGCGGTAAACACTCATCATAGGCTGCACGCAGTTCTTCACTGTTTACCACTGAATGCATATGCGACACTGGTGACCAAAGACGCGTTAATTTATCGTCAACTTCATCCAGTGGCACAATAAAGTTATCCCAAGTATACGACTCTTGCGCTAATACTTGCTCAATCGTTTGCTTACAATCCGCAATACCCTGTTTTAATGCAGGCACAATGTGCTCAGGTTTAATTTGTGAAAATGGTGGTAACCCTTCAAGGCCAATTAATGGATTAGTCATAAAACGCTTCTTATTAATTTGTCATTGTTAATTTAGATTGGGGCAATCGATAAAAATTGCAAGTTAGGCTATTGTGTTATCGGTTAGAATACCTATATCAGTTAAAAACAAAGACTAAAAAATTAAGGAACTTCAAATGGCAAAGCATTTTGATTATATCGCTATCGGCGGTGGCAGTGGTGGCATTGCATCAGCAAACCGAGCAGCAATGCGCGGTGCAAACGTCGCCCTAGTAGAAGCAGGCCCGCTAGGTGGCACCTGTGTAAATGTTGGCTGTGTTCCTAAAAAAGTAATGTGGCATGGTGCGCAAGTTGCTGAAGCGATAAAACTATATGCACCTGACTACGGTTTTGACGTTGAAATTAAAGAGTTTAATTGGGCTAAATTACTTGAGAGTCGTGAAGCTTACATTGGCCGTATTCATAATGGCTATGATAATTACCTAGCAAAAAATGGCGTTACCGTAATCCAAGGCTTCGCAAAATTTGTCGATAATAAAACCATTGAAGTGAATGGTGAGCACTACACTGCCGACCATATTCTTGTTGCTGTTGGCGGTCGCCCTAGCATTCCAAATATTCCTGGTGCTGAATACGGCATCGACTCAAACGGCTTTTTTGAGTTAAAAGAGCAGCCTAAACGTGTAGCAGTAGTAGGTGCTGGTTATATTGCAGTTGAACTTGCAGGCGTAATGCACGGTTTAGGCACTGAAACGCATTTATGCGTTCGCCGTGATACACCGCTTCGCACATTTGACCCACTTATTGTTGATACTCTGATGGAAGTAATTGAATCAGAAGGTCCAACACTTCACACTAACGCTACGCCAAAAGAAGTTACAAAAGAATCAGACGGTTCTTTAACGCTGCACTTTGAAAATGGTAACAGCGTTAATGTTGACCAAGTTATTTGGGCGATTGGTCGTCAGCCAACCACAGATAAAATCAATATTGCAGCAGCAGGTGTTGAGTTAACAGAATCAGGCCACGTAAAAGTGGATGAATTCCAAAATACCTCAGCTGAAGGCGTTTACGCTGTTGGCGATATTATTGAAAACGGTATTGAACTTACCCCTGTGGCTGTTAAAGCTGGACGCTTATTGTCCGAGCGCTTATTCAACCCTGAAATGCCAAATGCCAAAATGGACTACAACTTAGTACCAACCGTTGTATTTAGCCACCCTCCAATTGGCACTATTGGTTTAACTGAAACCGAGGCCCGTGAACAGTTTGGTGATGATGACATTAAAGTGTATACCTCAAGTTTTACTGCAATGTACACTGCAGTAACACAGCACCGTCAACCATGTAAAATGAAACTGGTATGCCAAGGCCCTAACGAGAAAATTGTTGGCTTGCACGGCATTGGTTTTGCCGTTGATGAAATGATCCAAGGTTTTGGCGTTGCCATGAAGATGGGTGCAACAAAGGCTGATTTTGATTCAGTTGTGGCGATACACCCTACTGGTTCAGAAGAATTTGTTACTATGCGTTAGGAACTGAGTAAAAAGTCGCTCTAACGCTAATAGAAAAACAAAAAAGGGTATCATTTGATACCCTTTTCGTTTACACATCAAATGAAATTATCCAGTAAATAAATAGCCTTTAGAGCGCACAGTTTTAATTATGCTTGGCTGATTTGGGTCGCTTTCTAACTTACTGCGAATCGATGAAATATAAATATCCACTTGGCGATTTTGACCATCATAATCAATGCCCCACAGGGTTTTGAAAATGGTATCTCGCGTTATCACTTCACCACTATGCTCCACCAGCAACAGCAACAAATCATACTCAGGGGCTGCGAATTCTAATACACGATCTCGCTTTTTAACTTCACGTTTATGCTTATTAATAGTGATATCGTTAAATGAAATACCCTGCTCTTTCATTACTTCAGTGTTCACTTCTCGGCGTAATAAGGCGCGACACTTTGCTAATAATAAACGCGGCTCGATTGGCTTAGAAATATAGTCGTCAGCACCAAACTCTAAACCCAACACCTGATCAATGGTGTCACCTCGCGCAGTTAACATAGCCACTTTACCAGTGTAGGCAGGTTTTATTTGTTGGAATACTTGCATACCATCAATATCTGGCAGCATTAAATCCAGTAACACTAAATCTGGTTGCTCGGCAATAATCTGTTGTACTGCGGTTTGTCCTTCGCTTATCACAGTACAATTAAACTCGAACTGCTGAAAAAACGACTGTGTTAAACTCGCCAACTCAGCATCATCTTCAACAATTATCAGATTATATTTTTCCATTTAATGCCACTTTAAAATTCGAAGTTAAATCCTAGCTTTGCTCGCACTGTATTACTTTGCACACCCCAGTAAATATCTGACGAACGCTCGCCCCAATCCGCTGAAACAAATACTGAGAGCTGTTGATTAATTTGATAATCAACTTTAGAACCAATACGTAAGCTTTTATCAATGGTTGCCAGTTCGCTATTTTCATCCAACCCGTAAGCTTCGATTAAATCACTTTTACTGTAATCTTGCTGAAAAAAGTTCACATAACCCGCAACACTCCATTTATCATCTAACTGATAAACTAACGCAGTTTTTAAAATAGCGCCTAAATAATTAAGCCCATCGCTTGCGTCGTTGCTCTTTAATTCAAATTGTACTTTAGCTAACAATTGATTGTTGTAAAAAAGTTTATTCCATTCTACACCAGCTGCCCAAGACTTATTATCAAAGCCATAATTGGTATATGAATAATCCCCAAACTGCACTTCTATGGTTTTAAAACTTCTATCCATGTACTGACCATACATGTACCACTCACTACTTTTTGAAAATAGACGATAGCCTAATGTTAATGCGCTTGACGTAATTTGTGGCTCACCACCTCTAAACTGATTTCGCTGTTCAAATTGCAAGGCGATTTCTTTATCACTTGCCAGCGGCCATGCTAGTTCTGAATCAAGTTTAAATAGCAGCTTATCGTAATCACTAAAATCAGCATTATCGATATTACGGATCAGCAGATTGTTTTTCCAATTTACCTGCTCGCCCAAATAGCTGTATTTTATAATGGCCGCCGATTCAGCAAACATTGAATTTGGCTTTTCAAGAAATGGGGAAATGTCTATACCGAGTTCTTCAGGCATCACAATTTCGCCATCTAAACTATACAAATAACCTTTTTGAGAAATAAAATATTCTTTGCCATCCGGTAATACAAAGTAAAAACTATCTAAGTACGGATCATCATCTAAAAAATAGTCGCCAAAGCTAAAGCGAACGTTGTCATCGTATCCGGTAGCAAGTGTGCCAATAAGTCCCCACTGGCTTTTTGATGGTTCAACCTCGGCAAGCTGCGATTTAGCGTTAATCTCATTAAGCATAATATCGATATTAAAGCGCACGTTTTCGGGCAATTCAGTCACTTGCTTTAAACTTAACAAGTGCTCTTTTGCCACGTCAAATTTGCCCAGTTGCATTTGTGTTAATGCTAACTCTAAACGCACGCGGTGCTGCATCGGATTTTGCGATAACTGATAGCTAAGTAGTGTTTCAGCTTCCAGCCATTCACCGCGCTCATTGTGCAGCATTGCTTGCTCAAACGCACTAAGCGGCTGATTTTTATCACTTGCAAAACACGGATTAATAATCTGTGCCAATAATAGGTGAGCAATCGCAAACTTAAATAATTTAATAGTCTTCATCGCTTTCAATCTCTTGTTTTACTTTTTCTTCAAGCGCCTTGAGTTCTTGCTTCATTTTCTTTATGTCTTTTCGCTTTTTATTTTTATCTGTGGGCGTTTTCGGCGTACTTGAAACACCGCTTGTATCATTAAGTAAGTTACTTTTATCCAACTCACTGATCGCATTTTGTAATTTGCCTTTAATGCCAACACCATAACGCTGCTGAGGTTGAAATTTTTTATCCCAATCACCCCAGTCAATAGCATTTTTACTGTCGCTACGTGGTTTAAGCGCTTTGTTACTCGGTGTATTTTCCGGCTCTTTTTTAGGCGGTTGCGCAGCAAATACAGAAGATGCATTAAGCAAGCAGAAAAGGAAAAATAGCGTTTTCATTATTCACTCCCTTTAAGCTGGAAGTGAATACTAAAGTGAGCGCCCACTTGCGTATCAATGAGTCTGATATCGGCATCATGTTGTGATGCAATTTGCTGAACAATGGCCAACCCCAATCCATAACCGGAGGTTTTATTGCTTCGGCTTTGATCTTGTTGGTAAAACGGCTCAAAGATATGCTGTTTACTTTGCTCATCAACACCGGGGCCATCATCAATTACATCTAACACAATATTTTGCTGATGATTTGTTAGTTGAACCGTTACCGATTTTTTTGCAAAGCGCGCGGCATTATTAAGTAAATTTTCTAGCATGCGTGTAAAAAGCTGTTTATTGATTTTTAGCGCATACTCTTGCTGTGCTTGAAAGGTAAATTCAATGTGAGGAAAGACTATTTGCATTCCTTGCACAATTGCGTTCACAAACGAATTTAGCGCGACATTTTCTTTAACTATTGCTTTGTTATCAGTAAGTTTTTCGTAGCTAAGTAAGTCACTTATTAATAAGTTAAGCTGATTTAGGTCAGCTTTAGTTTGTGCGATTAAGGCGTTATCGACACCTAATTGAATATTTAATGTTTCGAGCCTAAATTGCGCTTTTGATAAAGGGGTTCGTAAGTCATGGGATACAGCGCGCAACATTTGGTGTTTTTGCTCAATTAAGCGTGTGATCCGCAGTGCCATTTGATCGATTTTCCAAGTTAACTGGTTAATCACATCAAGGTTTTGTGGTATTTCTTCCGCTTGTATTAGCTCAGGTTCGATAGCATCTACTTTATCTTGAATATACGTTAATCGTTTAACCAACAAGCGGATGATAAATAATATCACTACGGCTAATACACTCAGCACGGCAATAAATCCCGAGATTAATAACCAGTGGGGATATTGCTCAAATATTTTGATTGTGCCTAATTTAAGTAAATCTTGAGAGTTACCCCAAGGCGCATAAATATCAAACGACAAGCTGCTATCAAATTCAGTTTGCCAAACAATGACCATTTCACCACGCGCTAAACGCTCTAACTGCTCACTGTCGAGCAATTGGCTCGCCTCATTAACCCGGTTAATCGGGTAGTGAAATTGATCGCTGATGGTATCGAATGCAGCTTGGCGCTGTTGCGCACTGTATAAGCCAATTTCATTAAGTAATAAAAATGCTGTACCAGTGGCAATTTGCTCACTCACGCCATTTAAATGCATGGTTAATAAATGAGTGTCGTTAATTGGGTATTCAACAATGTAACCATTGTTAGCTTGAACATTGGTAGAGATACTGACTTTATTTAGGTTCGGTGGTTTATCGACTAAAGTCAGCGATACATTCATAAGCGATGCAACTAACTCGAGCCAACGTTCACGGTTTGCAGTGTTAGTTTGTCGATTAATACCCTGCTTGAGTAGGTACAAGGTGCCGGAAAGTTGCTCAGCCAAATGCTGCTGGTAACGGTATTGGTTCACCGAAGAAAATACAAGGTAGGAAAGCAGTAAGACCAAGCTTACTGCCAAAATAACCGAACCATAAATACGTAAAAATAACGTCTGCAAATGATCTCCTAACGATACCAGCAGGGTAAAATACTCACTAAAATTGGTCTATTGCTATCCTTGTTTACGTGTACGTTTAGCTGCTTTTTGCGCTTCACTGTCATAACGCGGATTTAACACTTTAATTAAATCAATTGAGTCTATTGTCTCAGGTAACTTAAAGGTTACAGGATATGCTCTAGGCATCGCACGACAAAGATCCGCTTTATTGCGCTTTAGTGCGAACTCGTACACACCTTTAGCTTCTTGCTGTAATAATTCAAAATCGTCTTTGCTTGTGCAACCTGTTGATTTTACCACAAACGAAATATACTCGGCCTTAGCATTAAAGCTGTATATTTTTTCTAGATTATTGAGCTCTTGTTCAGTCATTGTTTCAGATAATGCCGTGCTACTACACGCTGATGTAAATAGCGTCATTAATAATGCAGAAAGAGTGATATGTAATTGCTTCATAATATAGTCAAGCCAGCTAAACTAGCTGGCTTCTCCAAATTTAAATGTTTACGCTAATTTTCGACGCGCTGCGAAAACAAAAGCAGCTAATAACAACATAATACCTGTGCTACCGCTACTACGCTTAGGCTTTTTATTAATTGTAACCTGAACCGTTTTACTGCTATTTGCACCAAATTGGTCAGTCACTGTTACTTTAAATGTAAGCGATTTAGCATCTTTGTATGCTGGCGCCGTAAGGTTAATAACTGCTTTTGTCGCATCTGCAATGGCAATTGTTCCTTCGGTCACTTCCCACTTATAAGTTAGTGAGTCACCCTCTGCATCACTGCTCTCGCTGGCATCAAGTACAAAACCTTTCGCTTCTTCCACTGTGATTGTGGCTTGTTTAACTTTGCTTTGTGGCGCGGTATTTTTAAGTACTGTCGACACTTCGTCAATATATGCTTTATCGTCACCTACCTCATCAAGGTCTGTTTCATCCTTGGCATAAATAATCGCGATACGATCCACACCTTCTGTTAACGTCACTTCTTGTGCTGTGAATTCTGTATTATCAACACCTGATGCGCGTAAAATTACTTTATTGTTGTGACGAACTGTTAAAAAGTCCCAATCAGTCTCTGACGACACTAAATGCTTAAAGTTAAACTTCTCAACACGGTCGTTATCAATCGTCGCAAGTAAAACACTTTGTTGAAAGTGCGTGATATCTCCGCTTGCCATTGCAGAGTCACCTTGCGATGCCTTATTAGTTTGCGCTTGCCACGCTAAATCACCACCACTCCACCATTTAACACGATCATTATTGCTACCCACGATTTCATTCATATTCGCAGACTCTTGCTCAAGTACATTCGCGCCGTAGAAAATAATCGCTTCTTTGTTAATCGCATCGTTTGTGGTCACTCGTAACGCAAAGCCCGCATTGCCCGGTGCATTTGTTTTAACACGTACTTTGATATCACAATTTTGTTCAAACGATAGTGTTTTTCCGTCACATAAGTTTTGTTCAACCTCAGCTAATTCAACACCTTCTGCGCCAACAACTGCTGCGTTGGTCACCATAAAGTTATCGCTGCCAACGTTTTTAATATTAAATGTCGCTTGCTCGTTGAAAATTTGCTCAACAAAACCTTGGCGGTTTATTTGTTTGTATGAAACGCCTGACTTTTTCGCTTCAACCCAATCGTTATAGTTTGCAACACGTGCATATACACCTGGTGCATTTGGCGCTGCACAACCATTACCAAAGCTTACAACACCTGCTTGATACCACTGTTCTTCATGTTTAAAGATAAGCGGGCCGCCACTATCGCCCTGACACGAATCTTTGCCACCCTCAACAAAACCGGCACAGATCATATTATCCGTAATGCCGGTTTCACCATCTTGAGTGTAATCGGCAATACATTGTTCACGATTATAAAGTGGCACTGTTACTTCTTGTAAAATTTCTGGATACTCTGGAGCAGCTTCACTGTTAGGGTTCATATTACCCCAGCCCATAACGGTCAATTCAGAGCCATCTTTTAAAATCGCTTCAATCTCTGGGGTCATTAACTTGATTGGCGTAATGCCCGTTACTTCTTCTGTAAGCTCAATAATTGCAATATCGTTATTAAGACCTATGTCTCCGTAGTTTTCGTGTTCATAAATTTGAGCAACACTAACACGCTTACCTGACTCAGGTTTAGTTGTATCATACCCACCAATCCAAACATGCATGTTTTCAGCGGCAGAACCTTCAATACAATGTGATGCAGTTAGTACATAACGACCGCCAATAAATGACGCACCACAAAATGGCGAGATACCCTCAGCTTGTGCAGAAATAAGTGAGGTCATAAACGGGTAATCACCTTGAGTAGCAGGCTTACCGTTAATAATGCGTGGTGTATGTTGGTTGAATGATTTTGGCTTAACTAAATTGACTTTCTCTGCAGCTACAACTGGCATATTAAATACTGCCACACCTGCAAGTGCGAAAGGTAACGCAATTTTTTTCATAACATTTCCTATACTTTTCATCATGTCTTGAAACTGATTAGAAACCTTTTTGCAACATGACAATATTATAGAAATGTAGTTTTATGTAGGACTAACTTAAACCTAATTGAATCATTATATTAGTTCTGATAACGCAATTTTGGTTTGCTTGTAATGATTAATTCCATCCGCTAATTGTTGGTACTTTCGTCTAAAAAAGTGCTTTTTAATTACTTGTTTTTGACATGCTGCGGTAATTTCGCTACCCACTTTACCATCTTGCTCAATCATAAAAGGCATAAGCGAATAAACAGATACGCCAGTTTGCCACGTGCGCTGAATTTGCGTATCAACAGGGCAACCAAATTGCTCGCTAATCGCTAAAAGCTGTTTGGCCGCATGATAAGTAATTGCTTGTGCACAACAGCCTGTGAGCGGCTTTTTATGAAGTACTAAATCAAACTTTTCATTAACTTGTTTTGTTGCTTTGATAGGTCGGGTGCGATTTTGATAAGCGGCAAGTTTTAATAGTTGCCATTCAAATGTTAGCGATTCAATAGTGCTAAATACTGCGCTGAGATCACCCGCTAGTTGAAAGTCATCTTCCAATACAATTGCGTAAGGCAGCTTTTGTTCAATTATTTTTTGCCACGCCAAACGATGACTTAAGAAACAGCCAATTTCACCATAGCCAAGATTGCGGTAATACTGTTTTGAATTTAATTGCGATGAATAATGTGCTTGAATTTCAGCGTTTGTAAGTTTTGTGCCGTCAATGGCTGGGATGCGTTCAAATTGAATATTTTGCGCCGCTAATCGTCCACTACTTTTTTTTAGGCGTTCGGTGCTTTTATCAAGATTAATCAGGAATACTTTAGGTTGGTTTAGCATTGTAAAAACGCCAATCTAACAGCTAGGTATTCCTGATTATAATGAGCTTAGTTTACAGTTTTATTTAATCTCAATACGTGGCGATTTCATAATTACTTCATCGTTTAGCTCAATGCCAATACCTGGTGCTTCTGATACTTCGAAGAAACCATTTTTTGGCTGCGGATCTTGAATACATAATTCGCGGTTCCACTTTTTAATTGCATAGGTGTGATGCTCGTGAATTAAAAAGTTTGGAATAGCTGTTTCAAGGTGCAGAGATGCCGCAGTTGCAACAGGGCCGCCGCATACATGCGCTTGAATACGCACATCAAAAATATCCGCGTAATCACATACTTTTTTGGTTTCAGTAAAGCCACCGCACAAACCAATATCAGGTTGTAATACATCAACACTTTGATCTTCAAGGTAAGGACGTACACCCCAACGATTATATAAACGCTCGCCACCGGCAATTGGCACCGCTACTTTATCGGCTACTTTAGCGTGCAGCGAGTGATTTAAGTAATTCACTGGTTCTTCGTAATACATGCAATCAAACTCTTCAGCGATTTCACCTAGCTGAATTGCCGTTGTTGCACCTGGTAAGCTATGGCATTCAAAAATAATATCCACTTCGTCGCCAACCGCTTCACGAATAGCCGCCATACGTGCACGGTATAGCTTCATTTCGCCACGTGAAATAATCTTAGTGCGCTCGTAGTAAGTGTTGCCATCTTTGTCATACATGATTGGATCAACTTTAACCGCATCATAACCTTCAGCAATCGCTTTAAGCGCTGCTTCTGCGTATTCTTGTGGCTGCACTAGTGCTTTAAACTCATCATCCCAATCAAACTGTAATTGCGATGCATAAGTGCGCAGCTTGTCATTTACCTTACCGCCAAGCAGTTGGTAAACAGGTAAGTTAAGGGCTTTACCTTTGATGTCCCAAAGTGCAGTATCAATCGCACTCATCGCAGCATACACTACTGGGCCGCCACCTAAACCCCAAAAACTTTCGCGCAGCATACGCGACCATAATTTTTCAGTTTGGAAAGGGTCGAAACCAATTAAAAACGCTTCAGCAAATTCTTTAATCATATTTGCTGCTGCACTGTGACCTAGATCATAGGCAAGACCTGCTTCACCAACACCTGAGATCCCTTCGTCCGTATGAATACGAACAAAAACGGGGTTCCATTGCGGACGCTCAGGGCAATGGGTATCAAACACTTCGACGCGAGTTACTTTCATATTTGTTGGGCTCCTAATTATTGTTGCCAAACGTTTAATATTTACTTTGCTCTTTGCAAAGGTTTAGAGACTTAAAAGTACTTCAAACCAGTGAAGTACTTTGATGTTTGTTTGCTAATTATTCGGTAAAACTAGGATCGATGCGATACGCTAAACGACGCATTGCTGGCCAAGATTTTTGACCACCTGTACTACCTGTATGCACTTTGTTTTGTTGATCTTTTACCGTATCTAAAATTTTCTGATCAATTGCAATAAGTGGCTGGCTAGTTGAAAGTGCCATCACTTGAATTTCACAAGCACGTTGTAAATCAGCCCAACGCATAAAGGCTTCGCCTATCGAAGGGCCCAAGGTTAATGCACCATGATTAGGCAGCATTAAAGTATGTGCATTGCCTAAATCAGCTTGCAGGCGAGCTTTTTCCTCAGCATTTACCGCGAGGCCTTCATAACCGTGATAAGCAATATTGCTCAATGGGAACATTGCATGCTGTGAAATCGGCTTTAAGCCACCCTCTAAGCTGGAAACCACTATGGTTTCGTTGGTATGCAAGTGAATAACACATTGCGCATCGTGACGCACTTCGTGAATCGCGCTGTGAATAGTAAAACCTGCTGGGTTAATCTCAAACGGTGAGTCATCAAGGATTTCACCTTGTAAGTTCACTTTTACCAAATTTGATGCCGTAATCTCATCAAAGGTTAAACCAAACGCATTTACTAGGTATTCATCTTTGCCAGGTAAGCGAGCTGAAATATGAGTATAAATAGTATCGTCCCAGCCGTAGTAATGGGCTAAACGGTAACAAGCTGCAAGGTCAACGCGTAACTGCCATTCTTCATCTGACACTTTGCCTTTGAGATTTATTTCAGGTAATGCAAACATGGATAAGTCCTAATTCGTTAGATGTATAGAAGTCTAAATTAGCAAGCCATAGGTGGCAATGATCTAAGCCAAAGAATTCTGAGTTTTATGCAAAAAAAAGCGCAAAACAAGTTTGCGCTTTTTCGTGTATCAATAATAGTCCTGGTTACAGCTTTTTCACACCCATGTTGTAAAGTGTAAAGCCATAAATATCAGCATATTGTTCAATGATTTTGCTTGTAGGCGTACCCGCACCATGGCCTGCATTAGTTTCAATGCGGATAAGTGTAGGGTTAGCACCTGCTTGCTTGTCTTGAAGCTCAGCTGCAAACTTAAATGAGTGCGCTGGTACTACGCGGTCATCATGATCGCCCGTTGTTACCATAGTAGCTGGGTATTCAACACCCTCTTTCACGTTGTGAACTGGTGAATAGGCTTTTAGGTACTCGAACATTTCCTTGCTTTGTTCTGCTGTACCATAGTCATACGCCCAACCAGCACCCGCTGTGAATGTGTGGTAACGAAGCATATCTAATACACCTACCGCTGGTAACGCAACTTTGAATAGCTCTGGGCGCTGTGTCATAACTGCACCTACAAGTAGGCCACCATTAGAGCCACCATTTACCGCTAGCTTTTCGCTCGATGTGTAATTTTCAGCAATTAAATACTCAGCAGCAGCGATAAAGTCATCAAATACGTTTTGCTTTTGTAGTTGCGTACCCGCTTTATGCCATTTCTTACCATATTCACCGCCACCACGAAGGTTCGCAACCGCGTAAATACCACCTTGCTCTAACCATGCCGCACGCGTTGGGCTAAAACGTGGTGTTAGGCTTACGTTAAAACCACCGTAACCGTATAAAATAGTTGGGTTAGAACCATCAAGCTTTAAGCCTTTCTTATACGTTAAGATCATCGGTACTTCTGTACCATCTTTTGACTTATAGAATACTTGCTTAGACTCAAATTGCGCAGGATCGAAGTCTGCACCTGACTTGCGGTACACTTCGCTCTTACCAGTCTCTACATTAAACTTAAATGTTGTACCTGGTGTTTTATAGTTAGTGAATGAATAGTACAGCTCTTTATCTTCTTTCTCACCGCCAAAACCACCTGCAGTACCTACACCTGGTAGTTCGATATCACGAACAAGCTTACCGCTCTTGTCGTATTGCTGTACTTTGGAAATTGCATCAACCATGTAACGTGCAAAAATGTAGCCACCACCCGTTGAAACGTTTAATACGTTTTCAGTTTCAGGGATTAAGTCCTTCCAGTTATCTGGTGTTGGCTTAGCAGCATCAACCGTTACAATGCGTTTATTTGGTGCATCTAGGTTAGTTACTAAATAAAGCTTTGAACCTTCGTTCTCAATAACCTGAGTATCTGAGTTAGTGTGGTCTAAAATGGTTTCTAACTTGCTATCTGGTTTAGATAAATCTTTAATGAAAAGTTTGTTGCCCGACGTTGATACTGCAGCTGAGATTAATAAGTATTTATCGTCTTCAGTTACATAACCACCAACATAACGATGCTTCTGTGCATCTGTACCACCAAACACAACTTTGTCGTCAGCTTGCTTTGTGCCTAACTTATGGAAGTAAAGTTTGTGCTGGTCTGTTTTCGCTGACAGCTCACTGCCTTCTGGCTTATCGTAACTTGAGTAGTAAAAGCCTTCATTACCAACCCAAGAAAGACCACTAAATTTAACGTCAACTAAGGTGTCTTCAATTTGCTTCTTAGTTTCAACGTCAATAATAATAACTTTGCGCCAGTCACTGCCGCCTTCAGAAATTTGATATGCCGCTAATGAGCCATCTTTAGAGAAAGTAATACCCGCTAAAGAAGTTGTACCATCGTCACTGAATGTGTTTGGATCAAGGAAAACTTCCGGCTCACCACCTTCAACTTGGCGATAAATAACATATTGGTTTTGTAAGCCATCATTTTTGTAAAAGTAAGTGTATTTACCTTCTTTAAAAGGTGCACTTACTTTTTCATAATCCATTAACTTAGTTAAACGCTCTTTTAGCTTGTCGCGGTAAGAAATTTGAGAAAGGTAGTCAAACGTTACTTTATTTTGCGTTTTAACCCACTGTGCTGTCTCTTCGCTCATATCGTCTTCTAACCAACGGTATGGATCAGCAACTTGCGTATCGAAGTAAGTATCTACAACTTCACCCTTCTTAGTTTCAGGATAAGTCAAAGCTGCTTGTGTTACCGTTTGCTCTGTTTTCTTTTCAACTTGAACCGATTCTTCACTTTTTTCAGCGCCACAGCCAACTAAAGCTGTGCACACAGCAAGTGCGAGTGCTTTTTTAATCATGATAATTCCCTAGAGTATATTTAACTCACTAACATATGGAATTATCAGTTTGTTGTCCAGCAAACAAGTTCAAATTAAATCATATATAAATCAATAAAATAGATAGTTATCACATCATATTTTTACAATTATTTACTGTTAAACAGGCAATTAGAAATAAAAAAGCCAAGGCGTGAGCCTTGGCTGAAACGAGTCCCCAAACTCGCTGTACACTAATCTTTTTGGCAAGACTTGTTTTTAAGACGTTCAATATCTTGCTTGATCTGCTCTAAATAAGGATCGTTATAATCAAATTGAGAAAATGTTTCTAGGCAGGCGGTATAAAAGCGAATCCTATTTTCTTCTATACCTTTAATATCTTGTTCAAAATGTTCCATTTGTCAGCCTCTCCCTAGCCTTTCAATACTTATAGTGTAATTAATCTAGATCAAAGCAAAAGCATTTAAATTCAACAACTAACTGTAACCACTTTGTAACAATTATAAAAAGCCTATTAATTCAAAAGATTAGAGTTTTAACTCAGGAGATTACCAAGAACAAAAAGCCGCTTTCGTGCAGCAAAGTAGGAAATATCTTACATCTAATATCGTTAAATGGTTCAGGGTTCAGGGTTCAGGGTTCAGGGTTCAGGGTTCAGGGTTCAGGGTTCAGGGTTCAGGGTTCAGGGTTCAGGGTTCAGGGTTCAGGGTTCAGGGTTCAGCAAAATTCTGAAGTCTGGTTGCTTAACTCTAAAATCTTTTTAGTTAGGAGCATGGTGATGTTCAAGTGCCCACAGCGGTAAATAGACACATGGGTGGCGATGGACCGACAAAAATATCCGGAATATTTTTGAACAGCTCTGCTGATTCGAAGGACGGAAAGCAGGACGCCTGTAGTTAACGGAGTTTCGCAGCCTGAGGGAGTGAGCGCAAGGATACGCGATGGCACCCAGCTTCATGGATGAATTAAAGCATTGTAAATTCAAATCGCACAAACGCAAAAAGCCCGCTCATTGAGCGGGCTTTCTACTTAATTAGGAGCTTGGCGATGTTCTACTTTCACATGGGCGAACCCACACTATCATCGACGCTGTTTCGTTTCACTTCTGAGTTCGGCATG